>JBHPHB010000102.1:0-10310 GCA_042569985.1 Spirochaetota bacterium
GTTTAAAAAAGAGCCTTTAATGACAATAAATAAAAATTATGGAGGATAGTCAAATGAAAACCACCATGCAAAAAAAAACAATATCCATTTTTTTGTTTTTTCTTTTAGCCTCAGTTTTATCATCCTGTGCGGGAAATCCCGGCAAGGAAAATAACCTTGACGGCAATAATAATGATGTCCCTGTTACTGCCGGTTTAAATCTTCAATCACTGGAATATTCAACGGGAAACCTGGAACCGGAATTTAACCCGGACATAACAAATTATAACATTACCGTTGATAATAATATTTCAAACATGACAATTACAGCTATTCCCGAAGATGAAGATGCCCATTTAGAAATAACAGGGACAAATATTGATTCTATAGAGAAATCATATATTATTACCCTGGAGGTTGGGGACAATTTAATAGACATAAATATTGAAAATAACAGCTCCACAAAGACCTATAAACTGAGAATAATTCGAAAATCACTGGCTCGAAATTATTCCTTTGAAAATAGCAGCGACAATATTCCACACAACTGGGAAGATCCATCGGACAACCTTAGAAACCTGTCTTTGGAAAATGCCTTACACGAAAACAATGCCGCGTATTTTTTAAAGCTCACAAAAAATTCC
Source organism: Spirochaetota bacterium (assembly GCA_042569985.1). GTDB lineage: Bacteria > Spirochaetota > UBA4802 > UBA4802 > UBA5550 > JBHPHB01. The sequence continues at coordinate 624 of JBHPHB010000102.1, forward strand.
TACAGGGAAGCAACATCGGAAGCCTTTAAAATTGATACCGGGAAAAAACTCTCTATCAATGGGGGCTTTTTCACATATTCAGATGCAAACAGGACTTTGATCGGTTACAGGGTATTGTATTTCACTGATGAGTTATGCATGGTGCCCTGTGAAACCGAATCATCAAGAAAAAACGGTACGAACCTGCCCGAAACCGGAGAATGGGTTAACCTGTTATGGGAAATTCCGGCTAATGAAATTCCCGCAGATGCCAATTATGCAAAGCTGGTTATCAGGATAAGGTACACAGATGAAGGGACTTCGGAAGATAGAGTCTATTTTGATAATGTGTTGGTTTCTCAGGAGTAGGATAAGACAAGCCCCCCTTAGGGGGGGGCATCATTCTAAAAGATATAAAAGGCTCCCATCTGGAAAGATATAAAATCCATTACCCCGTCTTTTTCATAAATCATGCCGTACTTTAAGGCAAATTCCAGCTTAAGGCTTTCAATGGGGATAAAGCCAAAGATAACTCCAAGTTTTGCCATGGGCTCAATTACATTTTTATCAGTGTTTTCGTCCATGTCAAAACCCTCACCAGAACCATGCTTAAAGGTCATAAAGTCGGGGCCAAAGGAAAAAAGGGGATTAATGTAAAAGCTTTTAAATATTTTAAACCTGTAATATACAGACAGCATTATATTTACAAATATTGCCTCGTCACTGGAATTTTTTCTACCGGTAAAATGACAGAAACCAAACTCGAGCCCGAAAATAAGGTTATCGAGGAAAATATCGTCAATTGTAAATTCAACGTTGAATCCGTAACCGGGATTTAAAATATCATAAAAATCCCGCAGAGGGGCTACATATACAAAACTTGCGCCGATAGAGATATCATGGAAATCATAAAATCTCGGTGTGATTTTTCCAGTCCTCACATACCTTCTTATATCAGAGGCTATTCTCTTTGCAATCTTTTCAACTGTACCATCCATATCCCCGGCAGAACTAAAGGTTTGCGAATAGGCCATCACAATCTTGGCTTGCTTTACAGAAACAACACGCACAGCTATCTTGTATTCCTTTATGCGGTCCAGGCTTCCCACAATGATGAAATCAGTGGCGAGTGTTTTTCCTATTGAAATTGCCTTTGACGTATCATTGCTTGGTACCTTACTTATCTTATGCTCGCTGAGGACCTTATCGATCCTTTCTCGTTCGAGCATCTGGAAGTCACCCGTCTGGTAGAGCGATATTTCGATTGAATTGCGAACAATCTTTGAGTATGAAGCCGGAACATTGTTGGCACTAAAATTCATAACTGCAATTTTTTTCTTTTCTAGCTTCTTTTTATTTGCCCCGTAACCTGAAATTTCATAGAACGCAATTGCCATTATCATGCATAATATGAAAGTTGACTTGAGGTTATTCAATTTTTGATACCACCCTTCTTGAAATTTTGGAACATGCCTTATTTATGTCTTTAATTGACAGTGCCTTTTCTTTTGTTGCGAATAAAATGGCTGAATTTTTTGTATCAATAACCTTTGCAAATATAATTACAGTATCACCCATTTTTTCTGCCGAACCCAGCAGGGTATACTTGATATTCTTTTTATATCCCTTTCTTACGGCCTTTGAATATTGCAGTCCCCTCATGCGGACAAATTCACTTTTAAGTCGTGACGAAATACTTTTCAGTGTCTTCTTATCAAGGCTGCTGCTTATAAAGGGCTCAATGCCAACAGTGTATGTAATTATGCCGCCGGTCTTTTTATCCGATTTTTTTTCTATTGATTTAATTTTAGGTAGAGTTTTATCCCCGGTTTTGGTTAAACCCTTTTTAATTTTCAGGTCCATTGTTTCTGTGGTATCAACCGTTTTTTCATCAATAACTTTTATATATACATAAAAGCTTCCGGTTACAATTGCAGCTGTAGTTACCAGTGATACAATTAACCTTGTCAAGGTGAACTTAATTCCATACTTTTTCAAAAAGAAGTAAAGGGCAATAAATATCCCATAGACGAGGGAATATTGACCCGCCCTTTTAAGGATCCTTTTAAACATGCTTCCCATTTCCGAAGAAATATATTCCTGGAAATCTACAGGTACCGGACTCTGGAGTTCATACCTGGACAGAAGTTCCTTTAAGTCTACCGTATTTGATTCACCCTGCGTCATATGAGATCATCTATCTCCTTAATATCCTTACTCTTTAAAAAATCAATTATCCTTTTTTCAATCTGCTTATATTTATATTCAACCTTTGACTTTGTCAGGTTTAAGTATTTTGCCGCTTCCTTATATGAAAAACTATATACTGCAATAAGGTCAAATAATACCTTTTCCTTTTCATTCTTAAAATTATTCTCATCTTCAATTGCATCATTGAGAATAATTCGTGCATCACGAAAACCGTTTTCATATTTAAGGCTTGAATCGTTAAAGACATCATCAATATTATCAGCATCAATCTTTTTACTGCCCTTCTTTTTGTAGTAATTAGAGATTTCAAACCTCATTGCAGTAAAAAGCCAGCTCCTCTTATCTTCAATTTCATTAAACTTATCTAAAAACCTGATAAATACCTCCTGGCATATATCTTCAGCATCCTCCCTGCTGCCTGTTTTTGAAAACAGGGAACTGAAAACTATGGGGTAATAGTTGCTGTAAGCCTCCCTGAATTCTTTTCCCGTTCCGGTAAATGCCATAGTGAGCTGAAGACCTCTATCCCCTATATAATAGAATGAAAATTAGATGAGCTGACTGACTTTTTTTGCTTTTTCACATAAAATATCGGATGTTTTCAGGGATAGTTATAGTTGTTTTGTTAAGTCGCTCAAATAGGGATTGTGAAAATAAGGGTGAGGAATGAGGAGATAAAATAAAACTTAAAGATTTTCTTTTTTTGAGTGTTCTATGGCTGGTTCAGTATTTCTGTAACTCGTTATCCTTTCCATAGAATCTTTTTTTTCTTTACCTGCAAGCTCTTCATAGCCATCATTAATAAGACATTCTTCAATACTACCTGATTTAATATTTTTTTCAATTTTAGGCATTTAAAAACCTCCAGATATATACCTGGCTATTTTCAGTATAATCATTTTTTGCAAACTCAACAGCGGAGTTATAATCAACAAAATTAAACTTTATAACTCTAACCTTTTCTCCCTTTCTGTTTAGTATATCTCTATGAACGTAGCCATGAGCACAGTCATATCATTCAACCTGAATCCAATTTATGCTATCAAAATATTCCAGAATTACAGCAAAGTCAACAACTTCTTTTTTCAAGGTTTCAATATATACAAGAATTCTTGTTTTTCCATTTATATATTTTCTATATAGTTTTTTACTCATGTTTTTGCAGTTTTTAATGGATTTATGTTTTAATGTACAAATCTCTATAATATAAACGAATGAAGATGATAAATGATAAAAAATAATTTGAAAAAAGCTGCTCAGAGTAAATTTCTTACATACATGGGTGCTCAGAGTAAAAAGTTACTCTGAGCAATAGATTGTTACCGATAACTATCGGTTTATTATTTCAAAATCATAGATTATAAGCACTTTCCCAAAAAATGTCATAATTTCTGAGAAATCTTAATTTTTTTATGCATATTTAATGAAGAAAAAGGTATTAATCATTGTAATTATGCTCAAATATAAAAAAATCGAAAAAAGTTGCAAAAAAATTCAGTCCCTTTGCAATTTATTCATTCTTCCTATTTAGACAACATGAAACTGATATTACGGTTTTTATTTTGTCAAAATTTTAAGAACTAACACATACTTTATAGGAGGAAAGGAATTATGAAAAAATTTTCTTTATTATCAATACTACTTATATCAATTACCGCATTTTCATGCAAAAATGCACTGCATGATATAAAACCAAAGGCCGCTGATTTCTCATCAGCATACCGTTACGTAGGAGTAATGTACGACCAGGAAAGCGGGCAGGAGATCAACGATGAAATCCTCAGTGACAGCCTCTACTCACAGTACTCAGACGAGATACAGAAGTCCCTTAACATTATGATGAGGTTCCCCATTAAAACAGATGCCCCAACCAGTAAAGCTGATGGCAATGGCACAAACATATGGGAAGTACCCTGGTATACAACCCTTCCTGTGGAAATTTATAATTACAGGGACGATTCCAGTGATTTCATGGCAGATTCTATTGCACAGGGACTTATTAATTACCTGGACTCTGATGAGGGGCAGCTGGCCATTGAAGCTCAAATGAATGAGATCAACACAAGGGCGGATAACCTGATTAAGTTTGCAACGGGCGAACTTACTGAACTTGACGAGGATGAGATTTCCACGGCCCTTCTTGTGGGAGGTGTAATTTTAGATGCTGTTGCTATTCAGACAGCTACAGGCACAATAGCCGGCATGAATATTTTAAGCATGGGGTCCATGCTGCAGGGCTACTTTCACCATAAGGCAATAATGAAGAAGCTCAACCTTATCATCGAAAAGCTTGCAGTAATTGAAGGCAGGATAAAGCAGATACAGGAACACCTTGTTATAATTGAGGAAAAGATTGACAGGATAGACAACAAGATCGATCTAATTGCTGACTTGATAGAAGGCACCTCACTGCAGATACAGCTTAACCAGGCTCGCACAAATATAGTCAATGCCCAGAATAAAATTGAGGCAGTATATTCTCACATAAACAGCCTCAGCGACCCCGAGGACAAAAAGAATTATATAAAAAGCCTTTTTATAGAAGATGATGAATATGATTACCTCTACACCAGCGCCTTCAACTCCGCCTATCTTTCACAGGAAAAAATAAAGGAATTCAATGTGGGCAAGGATGCCAATGAAACCTTTGGCGGCCATATTAAGACAGAGGGGATAAAAGTGAGAAGGTGGATTAATAATTATTTATACTATGTAAACCCAGCTCAGGGCTTTGAAGCATTTACAATAAACTCCATTGGCGAAGTAAATAGCATCAGTTCTTTTAATATTAAAGAATTATTGAATTCCATGTATGTTTCTTCACAGGATATTGAACTAATCAAAAGGCTCAGTCTTGAGAGACTTTCATTGTTAGCAGTGGGATATAATGGACAGGAACTTATTGACCATAGGGCTTATTTTGCAAAGGAGGATTTAAAAAAACTCAATTCGATTAAAGAGGATTTGAATAAAACAATTAGTAATATTAATAATTATGTAATTACAAACAATTTTACCATGATAGATGATGTTGTACATATAGATTACGATTTATATAATTCTACTAGTTATGAACAAAATTTAACTGTTCTTCCATATACTTGTATTATTGGACATTGTACACAGACATCATGGTCAACTGATGAGGTATATAATTTTCACGACAGGAGAGAATTTTCAGTAAACAGCTCTCCTGGCTATTTTGGATATCGTTTTAATTTTTTTAATATAGAACAAAGACTGCATGATATTTATGATATATCGTGGTATGATAATATTATCATAGAAGATTCCAATAGAGATATCAATGTTACAACAACAGATGATGATGAATTGCATGAGCCAATAAAAAATTATATTTTTAACGAATCCACTTTCCGTGACAGAATAATCGCTACACTGGCATCCCTCGCCCACTGGGAAACAGTTCTCCGTGCACACATTAAGGCAGGCGAATTGGGAAAATAGTTTCCTCTGTAAATAAATGCAACTGCAAAGCCCCCCTGCCAAAAAGGGGGGCTTTTTTATTCCAAATCACACTTAAAACATCAATTCCACTTTCTCCATCTCAAAACAGCCCCCCTCTGCCCTGCGGGCATCTCCCCCCGGAGGGGGGAGATATACATCACTCTGTAACAGATAAAAAGCCACTCAAATTGGAAGCCCCCCTCCGGGGGGGTTGGGGGGCTGAATTAGGATTAATGCTAGAGATTCGCATGTTTTTATCATTCATGCAATATTTTTACCTTGATTTTCTCACCGTTAGTTTATGAAATGAATTATATTAAATAAGTCTGGGAAAAATACAATGATATCAGTCGAAACAGTCCGTGAAAAGCTCGCACACATTGAAAAAAGCTATGTGGATTTTATGCTCACCAACCTTGCGGACTGGCGAAAATGGGCAGAAATGTCAGAACTCATGGCCAGGGGTGAAAAAGTTGATAAAAAAGATGTGCCCGAATTTTTCCATGTAGAATACGAATGGGCAAAGGTGCTCCTTGAAATTGAAGACCCCGGCTCATTCGACTGGAATGACCCCCGTATTTCCAAACTCTTTGCAGCCGTAGCAGAGATACCATTTTATAAAGTATGGGGAGATGCCATTGTTAATATTTCCATGATCCTGGCAGACATTTTCGGTTTAAATACTTTTCTGGAAATCGGTGCAGGGCGTGCCAATCTCACGTCCATTATGATGAAAAAGATGACAGAAAATAAATCCGCCCAAAAACTAATATCAACTGACGCCCATCCTGCAGTGCTTGAAAATATTGGGAAACTTGATAAAGAATTTCCCGAAATTTCACACGAATCACTTTTGTGGGACATCAACAATCCGCCTCCCGATGAATTATCAAAAAAGCTGATCCCGCCGACACTGGTTTACGAGAGGGCATCAATTACATACACAAATTTTACATCAATAAAAAACCTGTCCCTTGCATCTGATGTTTTAGTGCTGGGAGACTATTTCAACTATACCGGGGAACTCTTTGAGTATGACAGGATATCGGAAAAAATAGGTGTCATACCGCTAATGTATGATGATTTAAAAAAGGTGCTGGATGACTGTTATCCAAATCAATACATAGTTGACCGGGTAATTGTTGACAAACTGGGCATTCCAAATGTTACACTATTAATAGCATGGAAATAGATTAAATTTATGCTAACTTGATTAAAACCATTCCCGCCACAATAGCCAGGACACCTATTACCTTTCTAACTGAAAAGTGCTCACCTAAAAATTTCACACCCATAAAGGCTCCAATTGCAACAGAGGTTTCCCTCACGGCAACTACATAACTTACATTTGCCATTTGAAATGCAAAAAGGATTATCATGTAGGTGCCCATTGAGCCTATTCCAATGACAAAGCAATACCTCTTCATATTTGACCAGGCTTCAACAATTTCCCGTCTTTTCTTAGCAACCATGTAGGGGGTTAAAAAAACCGGTGTAAGCAGGGCCAAACCATAGATATAAGCAAGGGGATGAATAATTCCCACGGCAACCTTATCAACAATTGAATAGGTCATAATTGCTATGCCCACGGTAAGTGCATAAATTATACCCTTATAATGGTTCTCCTCATTCCCATGGTTTTGCCTGAAGCCAAGCAGAACAGTACCTATGCAAATTATTAAAATGCCCGAAGCTCCAATTGGGGATATCTTTTCGGTTAATAAAAGAAAAGCTGCAATTGCCGTTCCCGCTATACCGGTGCCCCGGGCTATGGGATATGCTATCGATATGTCACCATGCTCATATGCCTTTGCAAGCACAAAAAAATACAGGGCATGGATAATGCCCGTGGCAATAATATAGGGATAGGCAGCTGCAACAAAAATTTCTGCCGGTGATAATATAAAAAGAAAGGGGAAGAAAATAATGCACGCCAGGAATAAGCCCAGATAGATAACACTTAAATTACCCGATGCTTTTTTGGCAGCAAAGTTCCAAATAGCGTGAAGTACTGCAGCTATAATAATAAGTGTAAAAGCTGTTAAGGTCATCAGTTACCCGTTAAATTCATTCCTAAGCTACTGGCAATGACATATTAACTATTGTCATTGCCAGTGAAGCGAAGCAATCTATATAAGTGCTAATATCAATCACCATGAACAACTTCTACAAGAAACTTCCTGATTTCTTCAGGAGTCTCCTCCTTACTGAACTTAGAAACGAGAATATTGACAAGAATAGCAATGGGAGCCCCAACCCATGCAAAATACATGGCATTCATATACATATTCATCCATGCATGACCGGGAAGGGAACCTCCCAGCTTACCCACCACAAAATAGGTTATTGCGGTAATAGATATGATTGTTCCCGTAACTAATCCGGCAATTCCACCGGTGCGGTTTGAACCGCTCCACCAGATACCGAGCAGAAATAGAGGGAAGATTGTGCATCCCGCCAGGGAAAAGGCAACAGCAACAAGCTGAACTATAAGGCCCAGTTTAAGAAGTGAAACAAAAGCTACTCCAACTATCATAACAAAAGTACCAATTCGGGCAACAACCATTTGCTTTTCCTCAGTTGCATTGGGATTGATTGTCCGGTAATAGAGGTCATGGGAAAGTGCCGATGCACCTGTTACCAGCAGCCCCGAAACGGTAGAAAAGGCGGCTGAAATACCCCCGGCCGCCAGGAGGCCAACTACCAGCGGATAAACAGCACCCAACTGGGCAGTGTATACAACTATTGCGTCCTTGGCCAAAACCCCCACTTCGGGATTTGCCGAAAGAATTTTACCAAACGTGGAATATACCGGGGCATTCCAGAAAAGAAGACAGATAAAAAACAGCCCCCATACCACTGACCACCTTGCATCCTTTGCCTTTGGCACAACATAAAACCTCTGAATGACATGGGGCAGGCCCGCAGTACCTATCATGAGGGCAAAGCATAATACAATCCACTGGAACGCATTCTTGCCCGTGGCGGGGTCAAAGGGCATAACATATTCCGGAGAGGGTAAGATGCCGAAGGAGTGCCCCATGGCAGTGAGTCCCTTCCCCGGTGCCAGCCCGTTAACAATATCAGTCACTGCGCTGCCAAAACCAAACTGCGGAAGAAGAAAAAAGTAACCGTATTTATATGTTAAAATAAAAAGGGGTACCATAAACGATGTTATGATAACAAAATACTGGACCATCATATTTTTAGTAACTCCCAGCATACCCGAAATAAGGGTATATGTTAAGACAATTGCCGCGGAAATAATTACCGCCCAGGTAAAATTGATGCCCAGAATCCACTTAAACATGAGGCCGATGCCGGCAAACTGCCCGATACAGTAGACAAAGGATATGAGCAGTGCAATTACTGCTCCGAAACCCCTCATAAACTGGGAATAATACCTGTCGCCCACAAAGTCTGAAGCGGTGTACTTGCCATATCTCCTAATCTGACCTGCCATGAGGAGCAGAAGAAGGACAAAACCACCTGTTGAACCAACTATATATACAAGCCCGTGATATCCGGCACCATACATGATTGCCGCCATACCCAGAAAAGATGCGGCGCTCATCCAGTTTGAGGCAATTGCAGCACCTGCCCCAACAGCTGAAATCTTCCGCCCCGCAGCCCAGTAGGTTGAAGTATCCTTTGCCCTGTTGAAAAAGCCAATTACAATAAAGGATATGAGTATAATTATCAATATTATTGCAGGGCCAACCTTAAAGTCACCCTCAAGCTTTGTCACCTTACCGGCAGCAAGAAGTGAATTAATCGAAAGTAATGCCATCACTAAACAAGTAAATAATCTATTATATATTCTTTTCACAATTTTCTCCTCTTAATAATCATTCCTTTTCTTCAATAAATCCATACTTCCTGTGGATCCTGTCTGTTGCAATACAGTACACTAGGCAAATGAGAACAAACATTATTAACAACAGCTGGGAAGTGTAGAAGTAATGAAAGGGAAATCCCAAAAACTTTATATCGGTTAGTACATTACGGTTATGGATAAGATAGAGCTTC
>JBHPHB010000103.1:0-10306 GCA_042569985.1 Spirochaetota bacterium
ATGTTTAATTTTGACAAAGTCATGCAAATAGAGTTATTGATTTCCCCATATGATTTCTATAGCAAAAAGGATCAATCATATGAATAGAATCAATGCAGGGAGTTCATCAAAATGGACATAAATACATTCCATTGCCATGACCTTAAAACAATAGCAAAACCGGGAATGGGTAAAATACTGGTAACCGGTGCTACCGGCTATATTGGCGGAAGACTTGTAATGGAACTGCTTCAAAGAGGATACAGGGTAAGAGTTATGCTAAGGTCAATAAAATATGACCTTAAAGAAAGATGGCCCGGGGCTGAAATAGTTATTGCTGATGCCATGAACCCTAAAGAATTGCAAAAAGCACTTAAAGGAATCCATGCTGCATTTTACCTTATCCACTCACTTCTTCTGGGCCCCAAAAAATTTGAGTCAGCAGATATAGAGGCAGCAATCAATTTTAAATCTGCTGCTGAATCAGAAAACATCAAAAGGATAATTTACCTTGGTGGGCTTGGCGATAAAGATACAGACCTTTCACCACACCTTAAAAGCAGGCTCATGGTGGCGCAGGAACTTCAAAAAGGCAAGGTCCCGGTAACAATACTGAGAGCGGCAATTATAATCGGATCGGGAAGCGCTTCATATGAAATTATAAATAACCTGGTAAAAAATTCCTTAGTAATATTTAATCCCTTCTGGGCAAAAACTAAATGCCAGCCAATATGCATAAGAGATATCATGAAATACCTCGTGGGTGTTTTAGAAATTTCAAAAACAAAAGGGCAATCATTTGATATCGGCTGTGAAGATATCTTAACCTATGAAAAAATGCTTAAAATACAGGCAGAATTATTGGGAAAAAAAAGATTATTCCTGCCGTCAATTATATCCAATACCAATGTTTTTTCATACATATTAAGTTTTTTAACTCCCGTACCGGCTCCAATAATTAGAAGTTTAATGGAAGGTTTGAAAAATGATGTCATATGCCAGGATAATGATATAATCAAGTATTTACCCTTTAAGCCAATTTCATACAGGGAATCTCTGTTAAGGGCAATGACCCGTGATCAACAGGACCAGACCCGCACAAGGTGGACCGATTCATATCCTCCATCTCATGAACTTGCAATTAAACTTTCAGAACGAATTGAAATTATTAAGTATAAATACAGCGCTTCAATTTACACGGCTAAAAGCAGGTCCGCAATTTACAGGTCGATATCCCGCATAGGAGGAAAAGAAGGCTGGCATTATAGTAATTGGCTTTGGACACTGAGGGGAGTAATTGACAGGATTATCCTGGGAGTTGGTATTTCCCGGGGAAGAAGAAGCACATCAAACCTCAGGGTAAATGATGTCATCGATTTCTGGAGGGTTGAAGCATTGGAGCTTAACAAAAAAGTGCTTTTACGCGCCGAAATGAAACTTCCCGGTCTTGCATGGCTTGAATTTATTATCAAAAAGGAAGGATATCAAAATCTATTTATGGTAAATGCATATTTTCATACCAGGAGCATCATCGGTAAATTGTACTGGAACTTAACAAAACCATTTCATTACTTCATATTTAACTACATGATCAGGGAGATTGAAAAAAAGAGCTAATAATATGCGGACTCATTTTTTTTAATACAATTCATGCTTGACATTTATTTTCAAAAATAAAAAATTCCAATATAAAACAATTATTTTAAGGAGAAAGCATTAGACATGAAGGTTACAGCATTTGTAGGAAGCCCCAGGAAAAATGGAAATTCAGACACCCTTACGGATAAATTTCTTGAAGGTGCAAAAGAGGCGGGTGCAGAAGTAAAGAAATTCTTCCTGGCTGATTATGAAATAAATCAATGCAAAGGATGTTTCAGAAATTGTATGCTCAAACCGGGATTCAAATGCTCTGTTCATGAAGACGACATGTACATGCTCCACGAAGAGTGGCTTTCATCAGACCTGGTTCTATTTGCTTCACCCCTTTACAGCGCATCATTTACATCAATCATGGCACGGTTCTTTGAGAGATCCATACCTCTACTTCACTTTGAAGTTGTAGGCAGACCTGGTACAAAAGAAGGAATTAAAATAATTGATATCCTGAGCCAGGGGAAAAAAGCTGTCATAGCCCTTGTTCAGGACCTCATATACCCCCAGGTTGGAGAACTGCCGCTTAAGGCCTTTGAGTATGCAGTTGGGCGTACTCACATGATGGATATTGTGGAAAAAATACATGTTGTTGACGTAAGAGATAAAGGCGATATCAATAAGAAACAGGATGAGCTTGATAAAGCCTATAACCTGGGTAACAAGCTGGCATTAGAATAGGCAAATTATATCCAAACGTTTTTACTTAATACCATATAAATCACTTCACTCATTGTTATTTAATCATCAGATTCAATTAGTTTTTTTGAATTTAAACAAAATTTGAACATGGAACGGATTTCTGATTCAATATCGGGATGTGCCTTCACCTGCTCTTCACATATACCCTGCAGTTCTTCTTCGGTTAAAGCCCTTACCATTTCCGCCCTTACTTCCAGGCTTTTACTTTTATAACATTTATCAGGAATCATGTTAATAATTTTTAAAGCAGTTTCTTTGTCCATTATCCCGGGAGTATCTTCGAACTTATCTTTCCGGATTTCATCCTCATACTTTGATATTAGAGTATCTGCATCGGTTTCATAAAAGTGGTTCAGTGCTTTATTCACTAATTCTAATTTCATTTCTGCTGCGTTTTCTTTCATATTTCCTCCGGTTATTTATATCTCTTTTTTTCAGTAAAATTATTTTGTCAAGCGGTTTGCGTTAATGATTCAGATTACATTTTAACATATATTAGTGCAAATATGATTAAATCCTAATACCAATACTACATGTAATATTTACCTGATTTCTACCAAATTTTCCATAATTTCAAAAAATACATGCATTGTAAAAAGTTTTCTTGACTAAAATCATACTTTTTATATTTCTTGATTAATCTATTAGTTCTAACTGACAGGTGTAATCCAATCGTTTTTATAAAAAACTTTAAAAGATTGCTCACAAACAGTTGGATGCTTCACTCTAAAAAGGAACCGTTTTTCCTGAGAGCAAAGCATTAGTCTTAAAGAGTGAATAAAACATAACTTAAACAAATATCTAAGGAGAACAAAATGATTAGAATCAAAAACATCCAAAGAATCGCGGTTGCTGCAAAGGACCTTGATGCAACAATTGCCAAGTACAAAAAACTTTTTGGTATTGTACCTTTCAATTACGGCATTGCAAAAGAAGAAAAGTATCACTGGTGTGCTTTTGAAATGGGAGAAGGACAGTGCACAATGGAAGTTCTTTCACCATACGAAGATCCCAACATTGAAGGGATTATCACCAAATACATTGACAAGCGTGGAGAAGGCCTTTACATGGTAACTCTCAGGACAGAAGGAGACGCAGAAGAAGTAGTTAGCTCAATGAAAGAACTGGGACTTGAGCCAAGCTGGGGATCAGTTGGCTGGGAAGATGCATTACTTAACGCTTCAGGCGATATGGCGGCAAGCTGGCAGGAACACTATGTACATCCAAAGGAAACATCCGGTGTATTGATGACTCTTGCAACTATTAAGAGAAAAATAGTTGATGAGCCTGCAACCTGTCCCGATGATTTCAGAATGGAAGTCGGTAAAGACAAAAAGAAATAAATAAACATTAAATATATTTTTTAATCAAAAAATCGGGGTTTTATCCCCGATTTTTTTTTGCATTCAAAATAAAGCTTTTGAGAATTTAACCAAAAAAAAACCAGGGCAAGTATAAATACTATACCCTGGCAACATAGAAGTTTTAGTTAAAAAAAATTTAGATTGCTATGTAAAAATTATCTCTACTCCTGCATATAATTCACTTGCAGGCGGAATATCAATATTCTCTCCATTTTCAAGAACAATCCTATTGTTCCCAACTTCAATGACTTCAGCTTTTACCGTAACCAGTTTCACTTCACCGGGGATACAATCCTTCCGTGATTTATAAACATATTTTTCACCATATATATCAAAGGGAATAAAGAGAAAACCGGGTTGATAATAGTGGTCTTTAATATGGTCGATAATGGTTATATTCAATTCATTACAGCTCTCATCATTTATGAGTTTATTTGTCAGCATTGTGCCGGCAAATCCCCCACCAAGAATAACTTACTTCACCATAATGAAAACTCCCAACACCTGTAATTTCAGATATTGTTAAACTTAAATATATTAAATTCGTCAAGTATTATTGCTTATTTTATATAGTTTTTCTTGATTTTTTAATCTAACTTAGCCATATTATTAATTATTGTTGCTTTTTTATAATGATATATCTGTATGTACAAATATGCCGGAACTCAATAAAGATAGTAATTACATAAATAATGATAGCCGTAGCAGGTCCTTTTACGAGGCTGTTTATACGATAGGAGTGGCTTCAGAAAAGATTGGTATTTCAGACCATTCATTGCGACTGTATGAATCTGAAGGATTAATTATCCCCCATAAGACTAAAACAGGCCGCCGCCTTTATTCAGACCTGGACCTGGAAAAAGTATTGTGCATCAAACAGATGATTAAGGAAGAGGGCCTTAACTTTGAAGGCATTAGGAGACTCTTATCCCTTGTGCCATGCTGGAAGATAAGGAACTGTAATTCAGACAATGGGGCGAAATGTAAATCCTACATGAACCGGACAAAACCCTGCTGGGACACCGAAGAAAAGTGCCTCAATCCCCTTGAATCATGCAGGGACTGCACTGTATACAAGAGCCTTGTTAACTGTGATGACGTTGAAAGTTATATTAAAGAAAAGCAGGTAAAACTATAAGTAATTTCAGCCGGTATATCTTCCCAATATCTTCTTAAACTTTTCAGAAACCTGAACAGCCCTCCCGGCCTTTGGGTCAAAACAGACCTGCACAGACTCACCTATTGCATGAACCAAAGAAGTGTCTTTATTATCAGTAACTGTATAACGAAATTTAAAACTTTTTTCGCCAATTTCAAAACAGTTAATATAGATTGCTACATAGGGATCATTAAAATTATAAACAATGGGCTTTTTAAATTCACAACCGATTTTTGCCAAAATAAAGAAAATATCGGGGTCATTAAAATCGAGATTATGCTCCCTGAGAAAATCCGCACGTACATCCTCAAAGAATGTAAAATATACGGCGTTGTTTGCGTGGCCTATAACATCCTGATCACGGAAACGAAGACGAAAAATTGTTTTAAATGCATTAACAGGTTCCATTAGAGTCTCTCAATTAATAATACCTATAAAGGCCCCCCATACCCCCCCGGAGGGGGGCTCCCAAGAAATGGGATGCTGTATAATAACATTTCTAATTATTTTTTATTTCAAGAAACCAAGATACTAAAAAACAATTACAAAGTTATCGGAATAGCTATATAAGGTACATCTTAAGCCCCCCTCCGGGGGGTTTGGGGGGCTAAATAAATTTCTATTATCTTTCTATCAAAATACCCGTGGCGACTCCACCCATACCGCAAAGGGTTGCCAATCCGCGCTTGGCGTCACGTTTAATCATCTCGTGAAGCAAGGTTACGGTTATCCTGGTACCGGTACAGCCAACGGGATGTCCAAGTGCAATACCACTTCCATTTACATTTACTTTTTCCCTGTCAAGTTCCAGAAGTTTTTCACAGGCAATATATTGTGCTGCGAATGCTTCATTTATTTCCCATAAATCGATATCATCAACAGTAAGTCCGGTTTTCTTCAGTATTTGTTGTGTAGCGGGAACAGGTCCATAACCCATGAGTTCTGCTTCAACCCCGGTCATAGAATAGGAAGTAATTTTTGCCAATGGATTTAAACCAAGTTCCTTCATCTTTTCTCCGGACATCAAAATCATTGCTGCAGATCCATCATTAATTCCGGAAGCATTTGCAGCTGTAACAGTTCCATCTTTCTTAAATACTGTAGGTAATTTAGCAAGTGCCTCCATGGTTAAACCATCACGTGGATGTTCATCGGTATCAACCATAATCGGATCAGCTTTTCTCTGTGGCACGGGAACGGGAACAATTTCATCCTTAAACCTTCCTGTTTTAATAGCGTTAACGGCACACTGCTGGCTCCTGAGAGCTACTTCATCCTGCTGCTCTCGAGTTATATTATACTTCTCTGCAAGGTTTTCCGCAGTTAAGCCCATAAGTATATTTGCAACTGCACAGGTAAATCCTTCCCAAATTGTATCGGACATTTGGCCATGCTGAAGACGCTGGCCCCATCTTGCCGTTCTTAATACATATGGGGCTGAACTCATTGACTCAACACCACCTGCAAGAATAATATCGGAATCGCCAAGCCTAATCTGCTGTGTTCCGAATATGAGAGCGCGCATCGCAGATGTGCATACTTTATTTATTGTTACTCCCGGTATTTCCACGGGCAATCCCGCCTTCATTGCCATGACACGTGCAGTATTACACTGGTCAAGCTGCTGGTGGCATTCTCCCCAGATTACATCTTCCACCATATTCTTTTCAATACCTGCCCTTTCGATAGCTGCCTGAGCAGCAACTACTGCCAGATCTACGGCCCTCACTGTTTTAAAGGCACCACCCAAATCACCAAGGGGTGTCCGGCATGCACTTACAATATATACTTCTCTTTCACTCATCTGTTATCCTCCAATAAATATATCATTTTAAAATAAAAAGAGATAAGGAGGTTCGATTTCCAGGCTCATGGCTAAAAGTTTCAAGTTTGATTTTCATTACTTTGAACATTGAACCTTGAACTTTGAACTATACTAACTCCTTATCTCCCTTACTGAGTACGATTTATAATTCTTATTAATCTTTACTAATCTTTTTAAATGCTTCCTTTCGTCCTGTGAATTTTTCTCTCATCTCTGGCTTCATCAACTTACCCGTTGCATTTCTCATTACCCCGTCAAAAAGAACTTTTCTCGGCAATTTATATGTGGCAATCTTAGTTTTTGCAAAATCAATTACTTCCTGTTCCGTCATTGACTCACCCTCTTTCAACTGGACAATTGCCATTACGATTTCCACCAAACGATCATCAGGAGCGCCAATACAGGCTACATCATCAACCTTGGGATGTTCCATAATGGCATCTTCAATTTCTACAGGAAATATATTTTCGCCGCCACTTGTAATCATATCCTTTTTACGGTCAACTACAAAGAAAAAGCCCTCATCATCTTCAGTTACCAGGTCTCCCGTATATATCCACCCGTCTTTAACAGTTTCATCAGTAAGTTCCTGGTTTTTATAATAGCATCTCATCATTCGCGGTGTTGAGAAAATCAGTTCGCCCACATCACCTTTTTTGACTTCATTGCCATTTGCATCCACTGCCTTGGCCATTACACCAAATGTTGGTTTGCCAATTGATCCGGGCTTTCTCAATACATCCTCCGGATAAAGGTTGAAAGTACCGCCGCCTCCTCCTTCAGTAAGTCCGTATGTATTCTGAACATTGGGTTTTACATTTTCCATTAATTCCTTAATTATTTCATATGGAATGGGCTGCGCACCAACTATGGTGAACTTCCAGTTTGAAAGGTCATAATCATCAAGTTTAATATCGCCGTTTTTTATAGCATTAAGCAGGGCTATGGCAATTGGAACAACAAGTATAATACCCGTTCCCTTTTCTTCAGCTATTGCTTCGATAATCCATTTGGGGTCTTTGAATTCCCTCAATATTGTACCGCAGGCTCCCTGTGCAAAATATCCCGACCACACAAACATTGCGCCGCTATGATATAACGGCAAGTATACAACGTGGTTATCATTTTTCTGCACGTAATAGCTTAGAGCATTCCCCTGGCATACGTTAAGTAAAGTATAATGTGACTGCATTACAGCCTTCGGTTTTCCCGTTGTACCTGAAGTAAACATCATTGCCAGGTCGTGGTTCGGCTCAACATCAACAATAGTCTCAGACGAATCTTCATATGACTGAAGTTTTTTATAGTCAATCATATCATCGGGAACATTATCCCCAACACAGATATAATGCTTAATTAATTTCATCTCTTTTTGTATTGGCTGGACAAATTTGAGAAAATCCGAGCCCAAAATAAAAACGGTACATTCACTAACTTCAGCTGAATACTTAATGTCAGTATCAACAAACCTGTAGTTGAGAGGTACAACTATAGCTCCAAGTTTAATAATGGCAAAATAGGCCACAAGCCACTCCAGGGAATTGTTCATAAGATGCATGACGATACTGCCCTTTTTAACATCCAGTTCCTTTGAAAGATAATTGGACACTCTATTGACTTCGTCATTAAACTCTTTCCACGTCAGGGCCCTTCGCTGATTCACTGATGGAGTCCTTTCAATTAAACATGTCTTATCAGGTGTATGACGAGCATGTATCACCGAATATTTTGCAAAGTTCATTTCCATTGTTCTGCGTTCCTCCTTACAAATTTTTATTTATGTTTAAACTTTATTCAAGGTTTTTGCCAAAAGTGGGCTCATTATCCAATATCTTTGAATCATCCAATTCATCATTGATCCCTGCAAGATATTTTGCCACATTCTTTTTATCTTCATAATCATAATCAATTCCCAGGGCAATACTTTCCATAATGGGAGAACCACCGCCATGGACACCTGCCACTTTGTACCAGTCGGACATTGATGACGATCCGAGGTTTTCAACAAGTTTCCAGATCTTTAAAGAATCCTCGGCACTAAGGTCAGGGTTTCTCACGATAAATTCTTTCAACTTTTCAACATTATCACCCTTTTCAAAATCTTCTCCAAATGGCATGGTCACCGCAATTCCACCAGCAATTTCTGTTAACAGGTTGTATTCATGATAGATTGTTTCACCAGTAAGTTTTCTGCCCACATTCGCAAAAATCTTATTGGGAAAATATATTCCGCTGGATGTTGTGCTTCCATAAAGTGCTGCTGCCGTCCCTGCTGCATATGCTAGTTCAGCTGCCATGGCAAACTCAGTCATCTTTTCACGAACATGGCTGGCCTTGTGAATGTTGTTTGCCTCAGCGGCAAGTGCAGTTGCGCCCAGCATAATATCTGTAACGGCAGGCTTGCATCCGCTATAGCTGTGCCTGTGAGAATCGGCAAAAAGAAGAGCAAGTCTTCTGCCATATTTCCATTCCTTGCACATAAAAACCCGTTCATTGGGTATAAAAACATTTTCAAATACAATAACTGAATCTGACACACCATACTGGCAAAAAGGAGATGCTCCTTCCTCATCCTTTTCTCTTAACCATACGGGCCGTGTAATCAGCTTCACCCCTTCCGCGTCACATGGGAGAGCAAAAGCAACTGCATAGTCACTATCATCTTCCATAAGAGCCCGTGTTGGAATAACCAGCATCTCTTCAACATATGCAACAGCAGTAATTGACATTTTCATGCCGCTAACCACAATTCCATCATCCCGTTTTTCTACTATATGCACATATGAATCGGGGTTTTGCTGTTTGCTGGGACGGGCCATCCTGTCACCCTTAATGTCTGTTTGTGCACAGGTGAGTGTTATATCGTTTTCATGGACCCTTTTTATAAAATCATTATATCGCTTATGGTATTCAGTTCCATATTCTTCATCCATTTCTTTGGTGGCAATTCCAAGTGCAATCGATCCGTCCATACCCATACATCTCTGTATGCATCCGCCAACACGACGCGCGCCTAACCTGATCATCTTTTGCTTCTGCATAAGATCATATGGATTTTGAGGAAGATGAACAAACCGGCTGATTTCATCTCCGGTGACACTTGATTTAGCCGTGAGAACACCCTTGTATTTATCGTCATTGGCAAGCTCAAAGGTCTGAGACATTACATTTACTCCGGGCATAAGCCTGTGGTCACTTCTATTTACAGCCTCTCCGCCAATATACACATTATCCCGCATTTTAAAAATGCCTTCCTGGTATTGTTTCTTTGTTCTTAACATA
Source organism: Spirochaetota bacterium (assembly GCA_042569985.1). Classification (GTDB taxonomy): domain Bacteria; phylum Spirochaetota; class UBA4802; order UBA4802; family UBA5550; genus JBHPHB01. The sequence continues at coordinate 9,962 of JBHPHB010000103.1, forward strand.
TATAATCTCCTGTTATTTTAGATAGTATTCTATATTGAAAACTGTTCTTCAATAATTTGTTCTTTATACTGATATAACTGCAATTGAAAAACAACAACCATATTTGTCAATAAAAATGCAACTTCATAGTATATTTGTTATTATTTGCCACAGAGGCACAGAGTGATTCTGCTAATTTAAATATGGCTGAGGTACTTCAAATTTGTATTATTTGTTATGAGCACAACTAAAATCTTATTTTCATATTCTATTGCAATTTGAAGAACATTTTTCTGCTTTTATGCCCACAAAAAAATATAATTGATAAATTTTCAAATTCCCCTAATTAAAAATAATTGAAATTAA
>JBHPHB010000104.1:0-10286 GCA_042569985.1 Spirochaetota bacterium
TGATTACCAGAGTTCATTTATTGCGGATTTAAGGATAACAGACCTTCTTGAAAGAACAATGGCAAATGCAAAAAAAGCCGCTGCCCTGATAACTCAAAAAGAACCAATTGAAATAATTGCCTTTGAACTGCAGTCATTAATTGATACCCTGGCTGAAATTACAGGTGAAATCACACCCGATGATATCCTCAACTCAATTTTCAGCAGATTCTGTATTGGGAAATAAACTCTTCGTTATTTTAAGAATAATCATCCAGACCTTTCTGAATTGACTCCCTGGCCCTTTCCATCAATTCATCCATGTTCTCCTTATTGTAATCATCAATGCTTATTGGATCGTGAATTACCATCTTTGCGCTTCCCGGAAATATTGCAAACTTATCACTTGGCAAAATCTTCCTTATATTTACAATTGTCACAGGCAAAACAGGTAAACCCATATCAAGGGCCAACCTGAAGGCACCTTTTTTAAAATCTAAAAGCTTACCGTCTTTACTCCATGTCCCTTCGGGAAAAAACATTATTGAAGTCCCGTCTTTAATTTTATCCCTGGCTGAATTTATAGATTCAAGAGCCGCAACCTGATTAGACCTGTCTATAAAAACATGTCCCATTTTATCGCAGGAATATCCGATCATAGGATAGGTCCGCATTTCAATCTTCATCACCCATTTAAAATCAACGGGCATCCACCCATAAACTACAAAAATATCATACATGCTCTGATGATTTGCAACAATGACATATGATTTCTTTTTATTAATTTTATCCTTACCAATGACCTTTACAAACATTGGTGTAATATAGCTGTTGAACTTAGCCCATAGAACTCCCATAAGAGATCCAACTCTTTCATTTACAATAATTGTTAACAGGGCACCCAGGGTTCCAAATATTAAGGTAAATAATACGAACAAAGGTAATAGTATTATGTAAACGTAAAGCTGGTATAAATATAGAAATGGTTTTATGTTTCTCAAAATTATTTCCTACTACTCCCTTTCCCAGCTAACACGGAAAACACCCGCCCTGGGATTATTATATTTTATCCTGTCAGGAGTAATCTTTATGATCCGGTAATTCATTTCAGGCCGAAGTTCGGTTATGCCCAACTGCTTTATGACTTTCATAATTCCCATCTTATCGATAAGCTCATTAAACTCGTCGGGGTTTTCCTTTTTACTGATGACCTCGGCAGTTCCCCAGGCCTGCAGGCCCTTATATGACCAAAAGTCTCCCTCTGAATCATATGGTTCCGCGATTGAAAAAGAAACAGTATTATTATTCTTGATATAATCAAATTTAACTCCACCGGCGGATAAGATACAGAATGTCATACCATCCATTCTGTATTCAAGAGGAGTGGCCCTTGCAGTATCATCCTTACATGTACTCAGGTGGAGGACATTATTTCTATTAAGAAATTCCATGAGGTCTTCTTCGAAGGACTCTACAGAATCAAATTGCTTAACTGCAATACCGGCCTTTTCAAAAATTTCAATAAATGGTTTAGGTATTGGCTGCTGATTAATAGTAGCCATATTGTTGCTCCTTTTTAATAAATATTATACAGTTTAGAAAAATATAATTTGTTCTGTCAATACTATTCGAAAATAATTCAATACCAATTTTAATCATTCCACACATTGAATATTTTAAAAAAATCTCCCCAATTATGCAATACCAATGGGTTATTCAATATTAAAAATACTTATAATAATGTAAAATTTCTTGAAACTAATAGATGATTAATAATTACTGACATAGAGTAAACTGAAATATTCAAATTATTTTAAAAGGTTATTATCATGGATTATTTTAATGGAACTGAAGATTATGTTATTTCATCTGAACTGCGGGACAGCGTAAATGTTTCCATTGCCCTCGGGAGGCCGCTGCTTGTTAAAGGAGAACCGGGCACAGGAAAAACATTACTTGCCCACTCTATTTCAAGAGCACTGGGAAAGGAACTCGTCATATGGAATGTGAAGTCAACGGAAAAAGCAAAGGACGGCCTTTACGTTTATGATACGGTTCAAAGGCTCAATGATGCAAGGTTTGGAGATAAGGATATAACAGATATCGACAATTATATCAAGCTTGGAAAACTTGGACAGGCATTTGCATCAGATAAACAGGTAGTACTGCTTATTGACGAAATTGACAAAGGTGATATTGAATTCCCTAACGACCTGTTAAATGAGCTTGATGAAATGAGCTTTTATATACCGGAGACAGGCAAAACAATTAAGGCTATTAACAGGCCAATTGTTATTATAACTTCCAACAGTGAAAAAGAGCTTCCCGACCCATTCCTCAGGAGATGTGTATTCCATTTTATTCAGTTCCCCGATGAAGAGCTGATGGTAGATATTGCCAGGGTTCATTACCCCGACATAGAAAAAAAACTGCTAAACGAAGCAATGAAAAAATTCTACCTAATCAGGGAATATGACATGTTGAGAAAAAAACCATCAACCAGTGAACTTGTTGACTGGCTTCAGGCATTAATTGCAGGAGGTATTTCTCCAAAGGTCGTACAAAAGGAAATGCCCTTTCTCGGTGTACTTTTAAAGAAAAAAGAGGATGTTGATTTAGTTCAAAAATCTGAAAAATCACATTACGCATATAACACAAGTTCAAGGTCAAGAGATGTTTATTGATTTTTTCTTTAACCTAAAGGCCCATGGCATACCTGTCTCACTTCATGAATGGATTACTCTTCATAAAGCACTGGCCTTAAACCTCAACAACTGCAGCCTAACGCATTTTTATCACATTGCAAAATCCATAATGGTAAAGAATGAGGTTTTTTTTGATAATTTCGATTTGGCATTTCTTGATACCTTTAAAGACATTGAAACTACAGATGAGATGTTGGAAAAAATCCTTGCCGATCTAAAGAAAGTCAAGGAACTCCAGCTTTCAGAAAAAGAAAAAAACGCCATGGACATGTTAAACCTGGATGAAGTACTAAAAAATTTTGAGGAGCAGTTAAAAACTCAAAATTGGGGCAGCAGCCATGTGGGAGGTAATAAGGCAATAGGCACGGCAGGTACCTCCACCCAGGGGGCCTGGGGATACAATCCCGCAGGTATAAGGATAGGGCAGGGTGTTTCCAGAAATAAAAGGGCTATCCAAATTGCTGAAAAGAGGAATTTCCAAAATTATTCAAGCAGCCGCACCCTTGATACACGTCAAATGAAAATTGCATTATCCCGCCTCAGGTCACTCCTGCCAATTGGTGAGGGTGAAAAACTGGATGTGGAAAGCACAATTGATAAAACATGCAAAAATGCAGGTGAAATTGAGCTTGTTTGGGAAAGCAAAGAAAAAAAGGCGGCAAAGGTGATTCTTCTAATGGATGTTGGCGGTTCCATGACTCCATACTCAGAGCTTGTTGAAAGGCTCTTTTCAGCTGCCACTTCTCAGATATATAAGTTTAAGCACTACTATTTTCATAATTGCTTTTACCAGAATCTCTGGAAGGATATTGAAAGAAATACTTCCATGTCAACAATGGATTTTTTAAAAAGTGAAGATAATGATTACAAGGTAATTATTGTGGGAGACGGTGAGATGGCCCCTTCTGAATTACTATGGAAAAATGGTGCCATAGATTACTGGTACCACAATGAAGAACCGGGAGTAGTATGGCTTCAAAGATTGAGGGATAAATTTAAAGATATCATATGGTTGAACCCCCTGCCAAAAAGATCCTGGGATTATATACAATCGATAAAAATTTTAAGAACATTTTTTCCCATGTTCCGGTTAACCCTTGATGATATAGAGGAGGGAATAAAATATCTCATGTCCGGAAAGTGCGCTTTATATAACCAGACAGTAAAGAGGTTTGATTCTTCTTCAATAAAAAATGCTTTAGAAAATACAAATATATATTATTCATAATTGATAATTAATATGCCCGGCCTGATAACACATTTTAAAGTCTTAAAAGAATCCGCAAAATACCTGTCTAACCGGAAGAAGAAAACCTACTTATTACGATCCATTGAATCATTGTTTAGTACGGAAGAACACTGGAAGGCTGCCCAATTTGGCTCAATTGGCCCGAATATCTTTGACTATAACCTGAAGAAAAATAAAAAATCAAACTATGGAAATGAAATTTCATTCTTTTTGCATGATGGAGGAAGTACAGACATAATTTCATGGATGCTGAACAAAGTCAGCAAATATGAAGATTTAAATAACGAGTGGGCTTCTATCCAAAGGGCCTACCTGTACGGATATATTTCACATATTATATGTGATTCATTTCTTAACCCATATATTTTTTACTGGTCCGGATTCCCCGATACATATAAAAGGGATGAAATTAATCACTACCGAAAACAAAACCTCCTTTTCAAATATAACATGGATAATTATTTTTTTTATTCAGATGAGACCAATGACTTAAGTTTTGATATAAACAAGTTCATACCGCTAACGGCAAGTAAGTGGGGACCGGTAATCAATCCATCTGTGAAATCATTGATTTTAGAATCCATAAACGATGTATATCCTGAAATATATAAAAAAATAATTTGGCGTAAAAGCAAAAATGAGGATAAAAAATTTCAGGACAGTTTTGGGATTATTGATCTGGTACCCCAATTAATCAAATTTTCATACTGGGTAAAAAGAAAGAAAAGCAAAAATTTTGTAAATTTTATTAATAAAATGAAGAATATAAATTTTCTGTTTTCTGATTTTATTATTCAATATCCCCCTCAAAAAAAAATTAATCGCCATGTTTTAAATTTTCATAAAGAGAGGTGGCAATACCCCGCGTCAAGAACCGGTTTCCAATATGAATCAATTGATAACATCATGGAACATATATGTGAAAAAAATGTGGAAATATGGGAAAAAATTGAATCGCTGTTATACGAAAATAAAAAGATAAATGTAGTAAATGATATTGATATAAATGCCTATACGGGGGTAAAGGGGGTCCAATATCATGATATGAAATTGAAAAATCCCGTGAGGTTGTATTTTTAGTTTAACTTATACTTCATTCAATGCTTCAAATTTTACCGGACTATAGTAAATGACTATCCTTTTACATATTTTCAGCTTCAGGTAAAGCCCATTAAGAGGCATGGCGCTCGCAGTAATCGGTATTAACCTCCTGGAAAACAAAAAAAAGTAATCCGCGATGTGGTGGCACACGTCAACTACCTGCTATCGCCAGTCCTACCATTTAAAGGATCATGCTGACAGAGCACCTTATGTTGACACAAGCCCTATCATTGTGCGTGCTTCTTCTGATGTTGCCAGCGGTCGTTGCAGCTCTTCAGCGAGACGTACAATCCTTTGGACAAGCATGACATTGCTGGCAACAACCTCCTTATTATAATCAAAATAGATGGAATCTTCAATTCCAACTCGCACATGTCCGCCTCCCGCAATGGCGGCAGCATTCATGGGCAGTTGAAATTGTCCAAGGCCGCCCGCAGCCCATAGGGAATCCTTCGGCAGTGACCCGGCAATACTGGATAAGCTTGCCAGTGTTGCCGGAGCAGTGTTCAGGTTGCCCAGCAGTATATTAAAATATTTTATTCCTGAAATTATCCTGTGCCTTTCCAGGTATTTTGCCAGATTCACCATCCCGGCGTCAAAGACCTCAAGTTCCGGCTTGATCCCCCGTTCTTTCATAATCATGGCAAGTCGTTCTATGGTATTGATAGAATTGACACTGGGCCCATTCAAAAAATTTATCGAACCAAGAGTCAAACTGGCCATATCCGGTTTGGCAGCACCTGAGAGGTAAAGAACTTCCGCTCTCTTCTCGAAATCAGCCTCATTCCTGCCGGAGGCCGTGACACAACAGATAAGTTCAGGCCGCTCCTTGCGCAGGGAACATATAATCTGTTCATAATAGGCTGCATCGGAAACAGGATGACCGGATTTATCCCTGGCATGCAGATGAACCACCTGGGCACCTGCATCGTGGACTTTTATTGCATCACTGATAATTTCTTCAACACTTATGGGCACATGGGGATTGCCAAGTTTTGTGGGCACCATACCGGTTAAGCATACGTTGATAATAAGGGGGGCAAAAGGAACAAGGGGAACGGGATCATTTAGTTTAATATATTGTTGTATACGGGTCTCATTATCTTTACGGTTAACAAAAAATTTATCCAGGTCTGTTTCAAGTGTTGTCCAGTGACCAACACTCTCAAGTCCAAATGAGCATTGTTTTTTTTCTGTTCCAATCTCGTAGTAGCCGAAATGCTTCTTATACCATACAATAATTTCAGGGCGGTCGGCATTGGTAATAACTTTTTTTACTCCAGCCTTGTGCATGGCTTCAAAGCGGGCCAACTGCAATGCTTTGCCGACTCCCAATCCTGATATTTCAGGATAGACTCCTAACAGGGTGGTCTTACCCCGGGATTTTGAGAGTATTTTATAGCCAGCTGCTCCGATAACCTGACCCGATGAGCTGCGGGCAACAAAAAAACATGCTATGTCCAACTCTTCCATCTCTGCAGAGGGGATGTGGTGCATGTTCCACTGTTCCATTACTTGAAGAATGGCTTGCCTGTCGTCTGGACGCGCTTTTTCAATGATAAAATTCACCTTTTTACTCCGGATAAATTAATCTATCAGGTTAAAGAATGAACATCCCTGTTTATGCTGCGTCGTTATAGACTCTTTTTATGATTAATTAGAGCTTGCAGATTGACGCATAAAATTTGCCGTTAGCTTCCCTCTTAATCTCGCTTTCAAGATGCAAATTGATTTCTGTAGTATAACCAAAATGATTGTAAAATGCCTGTCCAATCTGTTCGTGCAAAGTAGAAGTTACATTATTATCTCTATAAACTACTTTTACGTCAAATTGGTCAATTGTATTTTGAATCACCTGGTATTGGCGCATGCCCTGAATGTCCCTCAGGGCTATGGATAAATTTATGAACGGAATTCGTTCTCCGTTTTTATGCAACAGGGCTCCACGAATTTTACCATGTATAACAGATAATGATGGATTTGTAATTTTACCGCAGGTACACTGCCCCCATGCAGCAAGATCACCTATGTCATATCGTATCAACGGTGCATTAAGGTTAAAATAATCCGTTATAACTACTCGCCCCACAACACCCTCGGGGCAGGGCTTGTTACTATCGTCAAGAATTTCTATTCCAAGCTTTCCAAACATCACATGATGACAACCGGGGTTATGGGGACACCGACCGGCAATAAGGCCTGCTTCCTGACAGCTATATGAACTCCATATCTGAGCATTGGGAAATGTCTGTTTTATTAACTCTTCCAGGGGAGGTTCAAACACCTCTGCAAAGACTCCAAAACGTCGTATAAAAGACATATCAAGCCCCTTGTCCCGCACTTCTTTACAGATACGCTCGGCATTACTCGGATAGGTGGTGATTGCCACAGCACCTGATAATCGATATCGTTTCAAAATCAGGGCTAACTGGTCAGCAACAGGAGTTGATACATCAAAATTTTCACCATCCGGATTTTCGCTATGGATAAAGCGTGTCACCGGCATGCGGCCACCCAGCCAGCCAATTAACCGGTTTATCGATAACTCCTCTATTTTCTGTCTTCTTTTTGACCAGGATACTTTTACAGGCACACCGGTTGAACCGGAGGTGGTTGCAGTAACCGGATAACCATTGAGCAGTTTCTCATTGTTTTCAAGTACGTCAGTCCTGGTAAGCAGGGGAACTTCTCTATCTGCATGTGACAGCCAATTCCTATAAAATGGGTGATTTTGCTTCGCCCAATTCGTTATTGCTAAAAATTTTTCCTTCGCGTAGGGGCGACGGAGGAAACTGTCAGGTATGGCTATTTCACCCATATTGGCACCACTTTTTTTCAGTGATCATTGATAGATTAGTCAAAAACTGTATGTATTTACTTACTACAAAGAAAGCAAAAAAACCCTGCAGTCAACGCAGGGCTTTTAAATTTATTCAATACCTCAATACTATATTTGGCGTCAATATTACACCAAAGGGGAGGCTCTTTCAATTTTAATCACCACTTGGACCCTGTTGTGCCATAAATTCTTCAATCCAAGTACAATTATTTTCTGTTAGTTCTTCAACTTCTGCGTCAGTATAATCAGTTTGGCCCTCACATCCTTCAACACAGTCTGCAACAGTTATGCCCTCTACTTCACACTCATTAACGACCTTGTCACACCACTTTTCACAGGCAGATTTGCTGTCATCACTACAGGAGATTACAATAAAAGCCATTGCAATCAACAAAACACAAAATAAAGCAAAAAACTTCTTCATAAAAAAACTCCTTTATTGAATTTTCCCAAATTTAATACATATTTTCAAAAAGTCAATATTTTATTTAAGTTTTTTCATTATTGAATTAAAATGTTCTTTTGACAGTTTTCTTAACTCCGACCTGGGCAATGTTTTTATTAACCCTAAATCATTAATAATATCATTCCTCTTTAAACGCTTGCTTATAAAATTTACGAATTTAGTTGCAGCAATTCTATGAGGATTGATTGCATTATAATTAAGATAGCTATACATAACGGAAAGGCCAAGATAGGGATTTGAATAAACAGTTGTCGATAGTGATAACTCTTCCCCCGTTATCTGGTCAAAATAATTATATCTATTATTCAGAATTTTATGTGTGAGCTCATGTAAAACAAACATTCTCCAAATTTCTTTTTTTATAAAATAACTTTTTTTATAAAATTTTCTTGAAAATGCTTTCTTCAGGCAATACTTAATATTTTCATCAACTAATGAACCAACAAAGAACATCGATTTAATATCAACACCATTGATTATATTCCTGGCAATAATATAATCATTATAAACTTCATCGGGATTGATATAAATCATATCAAAATAGAATGTTGAATTACTGGTTGAAAATTCATCATAGTATAAAAATGGCTTGATATTAAAAATTTTCTCTTTAATACTCAGGAGTGGGTGTCTCAGTGATATTTCTGTTTTTTCCCCGTAAATACAGTAGTCCAGAATAATCCTATAGTTACTGGAAGTCATGTTTTTAGAAAACTTAATAATGATGTTTCTTTTCCTTAAAGATTTTTCAATAGATTTTAGTTTATAACTATTGAATTTATCAGGCTCTAAATAAACTAACATCATTGTCTTTGCAATATTCTTTATTTTTCCTTCTTTAATTGTTTTAATGTAATTTTTGTATTCCTTTACATGGAAACCTTGATTACCAATAATTTTCAATGGTATGCTGTCTTTCTGAATTAAATTAACAAAGTGCGGATTTTCATTGAATAAGAGTACAATATAGGAATATAATTTTCCATTTACATTTTTTATGTAAATTGATTCTGATTGAAAATTATACTGGGCATTTACAGAACTAATACTGATATATATAAAAAGCAATAGTAATACAAAAATTCTGATATACTTATTCATTCAGCGACCCCGGGGGAAAACTCTTAAATATGGATATTTCAAAAAACTAAGTTTTTGAAAGTGCCCATAATATATTTAAAATATATGGAGGAGTCTACTAATTTTTTATTTTTTGTTTTATCTTCTATATCCAATTAAGTCGTAGATTTGTTTAAAGGCAAGTCCGCCATTTTTATCAAACATAATAATGGCCACTTCGTTGAAAAAATAAAAAACCCTTCTATATTTACTTAAATGATAGGACCTAATTTCCAATTTATTATTTAACCGGTATATCTTTCCGGTTATCGGATTAATACCGCTCTTAAAATTCCGTGGCATCTTCAAGAGATCAATTTTTATTTTCCCAGAATCATCCTTAATTGGTTTTCCTTTTACATCCTTACTCTCATATTGAAAATTTTTCATATCAAAGGGGAATGGGATAAAAAGCTTAATTCTCTCTTCCGGGGGTATGGGCCTGTTAAAACTTGAAAACTTCTTCCCTTCGCTAACCTCATATGTGGCAACTACAAAAACATAAAGGTCAATTGGTTCATTAGATAAATTCTCTAATTCCATCTGAACCTCAAGAAGCCAACCCCTTCCCTTGGGATCAATTCTTTTATTGAAATATATCTTCTGCAAATTAAACTTTTTACTGTATTTTGCAATATTTAAAATTGATTACTTCAGTATATCTAAAATGTCATATATTATGGCATTTTAATTATTTTGTCATAAATGTTGTTCTTTTTTATTTTATAGATAAATAATTTTAACCGAAAATATAAGTGGACTAATATTTATTATGTAATTTATATATATTACAAAAAAGAAGGATACTATGAAAAGACAAATTATTAT
>JBHPHB010000105.1:0-10272 GCA_042569985.1 Spirochaetota bacterium
GAATGAAGGAGAACCTGAATAGATGAAATCATTTTCAAAAGCCGCTTTTATCATTATTGTAGCCCTTCAGGTGGCAGCGCTGGGTATAATGATTGCCAGGAGGATGTATCTGCTGGATACCGGTAAAAAAATACTGCTCCAATGCGAGCCCGTTGATCCAAGAAGCCTTTTTAGCGGCGACTATGTTATTCTCAATTACAAAATTTCAAGGCTAAACAAAAACCTTCTAATTGATGATGTAAGTAATAAAAAAGATAAAATAAAAAGAAATGATACTGTTTATATTGCACTAAAGAGGGACAGTGAAAGTAATTTTTGGCAGGCATCAGCCATATCAAAAAAAATCGATGAGCTAAAGAAAAATCATGATGTTATAATTCAGGGCAGGATTGTTTCAACTTATAGAAATTACAGGATAAAGTACGGTGTTGAAAGCTATTTTGTACCTCAATATGAAGGGCTAAAAATTGAAAAAAACCTGAAAGATACATCAGTTGAACTGGCAGTATCCGGATCCGGCGAAAGTGCAATTAGAAGGCTTTTTATACAGGGGAAGGAAGTAACTTTTTACTAATACCCTTTTGATTATGATTTTTTTTTCAACTCCAGGAGTTTTTCAATTAATATTTGAGCCTGTCTGGACCTATGTCTATTTTCCAGAAAAACAATATAAAATTTTCTTAAAATTTTCAATGCAGGAATATTTATTATCTTTAATTTTTTAAACTTCAATTCCCTTTTTATCGCCAGCTTTGATATAAACGAAACTCCCATGCCCGACGCAACAGACTCTTTCACCGATTCCGAGGTGGTGCACTGAAAAACTGTTTTCAATTTTGACGGCACAATACCCTGTTTTTTAAGGGCATGTTCATAATTACTTTTTGTACCGGAACCGCTTTCCCTGGCAATAAAGGGAAGGGATTGGATAATTTCTGCATTTACTATATCAGGCTTATCCATTGAGCCAATTAGAACTATCTCGTCGGTGAGGAAGTGAGTATATTTTAAAAGGGGGTTCTTAATTTTATTGCCCACAACACCAATTTCCGCACTCCCCTCCTTTATTCTTTCTATTACTTCACGGCTGTCAAAAGTTTCAACCCTATAGTAATAATTATTTTTACTTATTATATTGGATATTATATCAGGAAGGATGTAGGTTGAAGGTATTGTACTGGCTGCTACTGGTATTACCATATCCGAAAAGCCCGTTTCAAAACCTGCCTTTAGCTCATAAATATCTTTAAATAAAGTTTCACAGAAAGATTTTAAAACCAGCCCTTCCTGAGTTAAGGATAACTCTTTACTTGTCCTGTTGAATAACTTGACGCCAAGTACATTTTCAAGGGAGTTAATCTGATGGCTGATTGTCGACTGGCCAATTTTTAAGTTGCGCGATGCCCTTGTGAAGCTTTTAGTTTTTTCAATCTCTAAAAAAGACCTGAGCTGTTTCAGATCAAAGTTGAAATCCCCTTTTTTCATAACCGCTTACCGTTTATAAGAATCACCATATTCTATATATTTTTAAATGATTCAAGGGCCTCTTCCTGTGTTTCGTAAATTTGAAGAATATCATCCACTTCCAGAATCTTAAAAATCGCCTTAACAGCTTTACTCAAATTGCTTAATTTTAAAATCCGGTTCTTCTCATCCAATTTTTCCTTCAATGAAAATATTGCCCTAAATCCCGAACTGCTCATATATTCAATTTTTTCCAGGTTAATCAGGAAATGGTAGTTAGGCTCCTTCCCCATTATTTCGTCCATGCTATTTTCTACTTCCAGGGAAGTATTAATATCTAAACTGCCTTCAAGTAGTATAATAATTATGTTGTCTATTTTATCCTGTATTATTTTCATTCTAATGTATCCTCTATGATACCGGTTTTTAATATGGGGAACAGTATTACCAAATTAATGAAATAAGTCAATTTAAAAAACTTTCTCACAATTCAATACACCCTGCTATGAAAATTATTTTTTTTAAAAAAATGCTGTCCTATTTTACCTGATAAATAACTATGTCCTGAATAGGAGATTTTATTCATGAAAGACCTCACTGGTAAAAATATTGTAGTTACAGGAGCAGCAATGGGTATTGGCAAACATATCTGCTCCTTCCTGGCAAAAGAAAAGGCCAACCTGGCAATTATTGATATTAATAGGGCTAAGCTAAATGTTGTGGAAAAAGAACTGAGTTCTCATGATATTAAGGTAAAGTCATATATATGTGATATCTCCAAAAGAACTGATATTGAAAGTACGGGGAAAAAAATTATAAAGGATTTTAAGAATATTGATATTCTGATAAACAATGCCGGAGTGGCAATTGGAAATACCATACTAGACAGCACTTTTTCCGATTTGAAAAGTACAATGGATATAAATTTCATAGGCCTGGCATGGATGACCAGACAATTCCTGCCCGGCATGGTTAAGAACAATGACGGGCACATAGTAAACATTTCCTCTGCCATGGGACTATTAGGTGTTCCAAAAATGTCTGCTTACTCTGCATCAAAATTTGCCATTATAGGTTATACTGATACATTGAGGATGGAAATGAAAAAATACGGCCACAGGGGCATAAAGACAACTATTGTCTGCCCTTCGGGAATTAATACGGGCATGTTCAGCGGTTATAAACCGCCCTTTCTCAGCCCATTGCTCGATCAAACTGAACTTGCTAAAAAAATCGTCCGGGCAATTAAAAAAGAAAAAACATATCTCAAGTTACCCTTTATGGTGAAGATGGTACCCTTTATAAAAGGCCTGCCTGCCGTCTTTGTCGACTGGCTTGCAGAAATTCTGGGCAGTTCAAAATGCATGGACCACTACACGGGCAAGAAAGACAAATGACCTAATGCTCTTTCCTTATAATTCTGCCGGGCCTTAGTTTCTTAATCCACCGCTTTGCGGATTTTTCATTAATGAACTTCATGGAGTTTCCCGCATTTCCTCCACCTTTTTTTAGCTGCTCAACAAAGTATGCCTTTCCCCCCTCTGAATAAATATCTATCCATGCGCCATACTCTGCATGAGAATGTATTCTATGCTTCCCCGGTGACAGGTAAAAGTAAATATATTCTCCCCCCATATTATACCCCACATAGTTTTTAGAATCAACGGCATTATCAACAAATATATCATGCTTGAAATTTCCTCTTTCTGTACCGGGACGGAATATATACACAACAGATTTATCGGCCCTGTGAGAAGCGGGAAACTTTACATCTCCCGTCTCTCTTATGAGCCCCTTTTTTGAGCACCCAACTAGCAATAAAATCAATAGATTTATGGTAATGCAAAAAATTATTTTTTTCATTTTAAACCTCTTTTGTAATATATTATTTAAAATACAGGTAAAATCAATTCTAATTCGGTATAATTAAAAAAACAGCTCCTTTATTTCCGCAAGGTACGGGGGCCTTTCTTTTTTTATTACACGCCTGAACCAATATTCAATATTTTTTACGGAAGTCCTTCCCCTCCAGCTGTAAAGGCTTCCCTTTTTATCCTGAGGTATTCCTTTAATAACTTTGCCCTTTCCCATGGCCCTGATTATTTCTGATAGCAAATGAGCTGCCATGCGGGAACATTTTAAATATAAACTGAATTCACTGTCTCCGGGCTCAATTTCAGGATATGCCCTGGCAATAATTGGGCCCCTGTCAATGCCGTCATTAATATAATGAATGGTTACACCAATCTTATTGTAATCCCTGTAATAGAGGGGCCAGAAGACAGTGTCATTGCCCCTGTAAAAAGGGGCAATTCCGAAATGAACATTAATTACCTTCACCCCGGGCAGGCTGAATAATTTTTTACTGAGGATGGGAGCCCCCGATACAATAATTAAATCCGGTGACAGTGAACTTATCAATTCAATACCATATTGACTATTAATTTTACTCCTTCTAATATCAATTATTTTACATTGTTCCGCAACAGGGGTGATGAAAATCTTTTTAAATGAATTATATTGATCCCTTTTAAGCTTTGACCGATAGTATATTCTGTTAAAGAAATTCTTTATTGAAAATATCCGGGAAGTACCCCATGTATTCAAAAAACTTTTCTCACTACCCGCTGAAGAATAGACAGGATGAATTATTTTATCGATGGAGAACTCATCATCAATACTACTAATAATGTGATGATGCTCAATTTCCATGTTGCTCATAAAGACAATTCTCATATTTTCACTTCGTTAAATTTACTTCCAAAATATTTTTTTATATAGAATTCGGGTAATTGAATGAAATAATGAATATCTTATTGACTTATGCGTACTTTTTAAAACTATTGATTTATTCACATTTTTAATCATTATCCAAAAATAGTGAGGATTGTATATCCGGGATACTTTTTAAAATTTAACTTTTACAGATGCCATAAAATTTATATTGAAACATCATAATGTTTATGTATACAAACTTAAAAGTAGAATACAATAACAAATTTAAATATTACAATTAATTATGAAAATAATTTATCTAACAGATATTCACGGTGCCTTTACAAAAATCGCATCATTGCTTTTTGAGACCGTTGCAGATATTTATATAATATCGGGTGACCTCATAGACATCCCTTTTTACAGTTTAAACTCGGCAATCTATTACCACGAGCTGCAAACCTATTTTTACAGCCTTAGAAGGAAGATGGAACAAGATGATATTGTAATGGAAGATTTTGTGGAAAGGCTCATGGAGGACCCTGCAACCTCTGAGGCCATGCAGGAAAAGGGCAGCAAATACCAGCAGTATTCAATAAGGGCACGCAGGGTAATGCAGCAAAAATACAAGGTACTGGAAAATATTTTGGCATCCAAATCCTCTGCCAGCATATTTTCTATTCCCGGCAATTACGACATGGACTTACGGTTCACATCCCTCCACGAAAGGGACCTCCACATGCACTGGCATAACATCAATGGTGTAAAAATAGCCGGATATGGCGGTGCTGATATATGGACATCCGGTATTCCCGAAAGATATATTGTTAAATACAAGGGCGGAATTGGAATTGACGATAAAAATAATGAAATGTATTCATTTCTCAAGGCCGTTAAACCACATGTAATAGTAACTCATCAGCCAGCCCACGGAATTCACGACAGGATAACATATAAAGGGCCGTCGGGGTCTCCGTCCCTTCGGACATTTTGCGAAAACAATGACGTAAAACTCTGTCTCTCCGGGCATATACACAATGATTGGGGTTTTCAGCATGTTGAAGGTACAGTTTATCTCAATCCTTCAAACTTTGGTGAGGTAACAACAGTTAAGGGTGAAGTCTCAGAAGGAGGGTTCTTCTACGAGATTGAGGTTGAAACAGACACCCCCAAGAGGGTTATCCTTAAGAAAATGATTAATGAAAGAATTTATGATATTGCCGAATACATCTACAGGGAAAACAAGTGGGTTGAAGATATAATCGATAAAGAAAGGTTTACTGCCAGGAAGCTTAACAACAACTACGATATGAAGCTTACCAAGTACTCTCATATACCGGAGATTGAACTCTTTAAAGAGATAAAGCAGTTCTTTAGATCGTTCCAGACACTTGAAACTGACGAACGCGTTGATAAACTCAGTAACGCCATACAGTTAATGAATGATGAATCTCACGATATTGCGGCAGACATCGCGGGCTCGGTAAATGTGGGCCTTTCACAAAAAAGTTCAGATATCGACATGGTAATCTATGTCCGCTGTAAGATGAAATGCCCCGATTTATATGAACAGTGCGATCATTTTAAAAAGACGAGAAAGTTGATACAGGATACACAGCGCTTTGTTACATACCGTTCAATCTGCAGGCCCGTCAACTACAAGGTCATAGCGCCCATTGAGGACATGTTAAATGAGAATATTGAATTCCGGAAGGAAATGGAGGGCAGTATCAGGTCCTATTTCAGAATATTTAAAACAACAACAGAACATATCAGGTCATTTGACAAATATGAAACACGCCTGAAATATATCGGCATAAAAATTCCCGAATATATACGAAGAAAAATTAAGGAATATCTTGAAGATTAAAAAAGGCCAAAAAAATTGAAGGCGACACATAAACGCGCCGCCTTCAATTTTTGGAACTACTATATGGATTAATCGGTCATTATTCTATAATCTTTACACCCGTTCCAGCTTCAGACCTCTTTACAAAGCCTATAAATGCCGATGAGTTGGAAACCATCATCTTTATTACCGAACTGGGTACTTTCCGCGGTATTGCCACACCGGTGCGGATATTCTCTTTAACCCAGAGGTTGTCAACAGAGGTCGGTGACTTTCTTAAATATTTTCTGCTGAAGCTGTTATAGATTGCGGAATTCCTGTTGAGCAAAACCTTAATCCTTCCGCCTCCGGGCCAGCGGGTCATCTTTCCCGAAAAAATACGTTTAATATTTGAGCTTGTAAGTGAACCCCTGCTCTTATTAACAATTACGACCACATCCCCGCTGGCAGACGCAATCTTGCCGAAATCATTGCCCGTCATAAAAACGGAAACACTAAATATAAATATGAAAATAATTATCTTTTTCATAAGTTACCTCATTAAAATGCCAGCGATATAGATGTTTGAAACATATGGAAATCACTTTCCGGTTTCTTAGTACCGTCAATAAAATTCATAAATACATGTTCAACCTTAATTGTTACAGGAGCGTAGGGTTTAATATTTACCCCGCTCACATGCTGTACCATTGTTTTATAAGTTGAATAAAAATTTTCATTTTCAGAATCTATATAATTAAACCTGTAATAGGGTGTAATCCATCCGAATATCTGGTATTCCACCTGCAAATAAAAATATTGCACTGAATAATCCCTTCCCGACCTATTTGCCATTGATTCCAGAAAAGAAAATCCTGAAGTCATCATATAACCAAAATTCTGGTCAATGAGATTCGCATTTTTATCTTCTTCAATCTGGGTCAGCATATATTCTGACTGCAGTACTAAAGTCCCGTCAAGGGGAAGGTTGTTAAATTTTAACTTTAGATGTATAGAAGTAACTATATCATTCTGCTTAAAGTAATAATAATTATCTTTTGAAACTGCAGGAGGAGGGCCATCATATACAGCATCAGTTTTGGCCAGTTTCTCCCTTTTGCCGAAAAACATGGACGCGCCAAACTCAATATCTATGAAGTCTGCAACTGTAGGTACAGTAAAATTTAAGTAAAAACCGACATTCTTTGAAGTGTACTTGTCCTTAACAGGTTCAATTTCGGAAAAGGTATTTGCCACATATACTGAATAATCAACAATAAATTCTGCCGGCAGGTTTACAGTACCCAGCAGCTCAAAACCAGTCACCTGGAGGGGTATCGATTCATTTTCAGTTGACGGAGCCACAAGGGCGGGGAGCCTCACAGATGTTAATGCCGGGGCACCATGGTCATGGCTCCAGATACCAAAGGGCGTTAACAGGCGGCCTGCTCTTACCTTTGCAAATTCAAAACGGTTCCATTCAATAAATGCCCTTTCAATAAAAATTGCACCATATTCAAATCTATTTCCCGTGCTGAGCTCTTGAACTGTATTATTAAACGGGAGCGTAGTAGTGCCAGATTCAAAAGTAGAATTATCAAAGCTGGTAATAGTGGTTTCTTTCATAGTAGTGGGGACATACAAGAACCTGATCTCCACAAATGCCCTAAAATTCTTTATAGGATTGAACTAAAAATAGAGGTTAAGGTTATTGTGGTTAAAAACCGTATCATCCCCTGTAATCGAACCCAGGGTTGAATCCTTATGTACAGGGATGTAGGTTTGAGTCTCAACATTTATAAAACCTGAAACCTTAAACTTGCTCTCTTCCTGGATCATTTGCGATTGTCCCCCATCCTGTGCAAAAAGATGAACGGGCATTACAAACGCCATGAGAGTAATTAAAACTAATAAACCCTTTTTTTTCATAAAGAGCCTCCAATTATTATGATATTTTTCTAAAATTATCCTGCAGACCATCCACCGAACTTGCAGGAAAAACTACTATATTATTTTTGTCTTAAATTCTTCATTGATACGTGCTATAACTATAATTTATTATTAAACGAGAGAAAATATTAAAACATACAGATTTGCATTATTGAAACCATGCACTATATTTATGGCTTAGTAGATAATATATAGTGTAATACACGACAGGTCAATACGCAAAATCAGTATTATATTGTAGGGAAAATTACTATTTCTTTGTAGGTAAATTTCTTACCGGAGTTGAATGAGTTCAAATTTGAAATTATTTTTTTTGAAAAGCAAAGGCTACACATCGATGTGTAGCCTTTGCTTTTCATGTTATATTGATCAAAAAGTCATTATTCGATAATCTTCACATTGTTACCGGCCTCAGATCTCTTTACGAAACCTATAAACGCCGAGGAATTGGAAACCATCATCTTGATAACCGAGCTGGGAACTTTCCGGGGTATGGCAACACCGGAACGTATATTCTCCTTAACCCATAGGTTATCAACAGAGGTGGGGGACTTTCTTAAATATTTTCTGCTGAAACTGTTATAGATTGCGGAATTCCTGTTGAGTAAAACCTTAATCCTTCCGCCCCCGGGCCAGCGGGTCATCTTTCCCGTAAAAATACGCTTTATGTTTGACCTTGACAGAGACCCCCTGCTTTTATTCACAACAACCACGGCATCTCCGCTTGCCGATGCTATAAAACCGGAATCATCTCCCGTTAAAAATATGGAAACACTTAATACTATTATAATAAATATTATCCTTTTCATTTTCAAACCCCCTTAAAATGCCATGGACACAGATGATGATATTGCCTGAAAGTCATGATTCTGAATACCACCGCCGGGAATGAGTTCCACAGTAGGCACAAAATCCTGGTAAATAAATTCAACCTTAATTGTAAGCTGCGGATAGGGCTTAACATTGATCCCGGCTAAATGCTGATAGGATTTCTTGTATATCCCCCAGGTATTGGAATTTTCAGTTTCAGTATAATTAAACCTGTAGTACGGAGTAATCCAGCCGAATATACGATACTCAGCCTGTGCATAAAAATAGTGAACCTTGTAATCTTTTAAGTTAGTTACAATAACCCCAGCCGGTCCTTCAAGAGAAGTTCCAACTAAGAATGATTTTAAACTGTTCACTCCTATAACACCCTTATCCGGTTCAATTATGGCACATAGATATTCCGACTGCAGCACCAGTGTACCGTCAAGGGGAAGGTTGCCCAATGTCATTTTTAAATGAGCGGCAATCATTTTATCATCCTGCTTAAACTCATAATATTTTGTTTCAACCTCAGTAAAGATATCTGTATCTGTTTTAAAGAGCTTTTCTCTTTTGCCGAAAAACATTGTTGTTCCAAACTCAATATCCAGCATTTGCGCAATAGTGGGAACTGCAAGATTAAGAAAAAATCCAATATTTTTAGAATCGGATACATCCGAAATAGGTTCAATATCTGAAATGGTATTTGCTATAACAACCGAATAGCTTAAAAGATAATCTGCAGGAAGTTCAACTGTACCCAGTAACTCAAAACCAGTCATGTTGGGTGGAATTGATTCACTTAAAGTAGCAGGCGGCTGAACTGCATCGGGGATCTTAACAGATGTTAACGCCGGAGCGCCGTGGTCCTGGCTCCAGATTCCAAAGGGTGTTAAGAGGCGGCCTGCCCTGACCTTTGCAAATTCAAAGCGGTTCCACTCAAGAAAAGCCCGCTCAATAAAAACTGTTCCATACTCAACCTGTGCTGTTATTCCGGAATTTGTGTTATTAATGGGCATAGTAGTCAATGTTCCATTGCCATCATCAAATGACTGGCTTGACATTCCAGTAGGGGCATAGAGAAACCTCAGTTCAACAAAGGTTCTTAAATCTTTAATAGGATTAAATTCAAAATAGAGGTTCAGGTTATAGTGGTTAAACATTAACTTGTTACCAATCATCTGGCTCACAATTGAATCCTCATCCTTCTGGAAAACCTTAGATGTGAACACATCAATAAATCCGGAAACCTTAAACTTGCTCTCCTCCTGGAGCATCTGAGTTTCCTTCTGCACATCTGTAGTTCCCTGTGCAAAAATATGCGCGGGAAATATAATTGCCATGGTGGCAAAACATATCATCAAAATCCTTTTTATCATAATGATTCTCCTTTTTATATTTAAATACTAATTTGAAAAAATAATTGCAGGTAAATCTTTTCAATACTATAATCGTCAATAATCAATTATGAGTAATAGAAAAACTCAAAAATAAAAGATAAATAA
>JBHPHB010000106.1:0-10147 GCA_042569985.1 Spirochaetota bacterium
CTTTGCCCAGGTTTTCAGACGCACGAATTGTCCCCTGCGCAAGTATCTTGCCAAAACCTTCCTTGTATGATATTTTTTTTATTATTTCTTCAATAAATTCAATACTGCCCATTTTTGAAATGGGCAGTTCTATATCCTTTTCGGTCAGGATGCCCTTTGCTGTGCATCTCTCAATCCAAAGGAGCAGAAAGGCCAGGTCCATAATGCATATGGAATAATCATTGGCTATTTTAGACGCAAGAAAGCTCGCCTCAGTGAGGCTGCCGTGAAGTTTTCTGTCCCAGTATGAATAGAACATTGAAGTCTGACATTTGTGTATGTTTTCTTCTCCCGTAGTGAGTTTCTGATATGACCGCCAGCAGCCCTGTGGACAGCCATGGCAATGTTTCCTTTTTACAACTTCAACATCGGGCCTGGGATGGGGCGTTCCGAATAGGTTGAAAAAATCCCCGCCTGTCATTTTCCGGTATTCCTTTCTTATACTTTTTATTGACTCACCGTCGGCAACATGTATTGTATCAGATCCAATCGCGGCAATGGCTTTAAGGTTTTTCGACCCCATGACGGAGCCAAAACCCATGGAAGCGCTTCCGGCCACATCAGTATAGATAATGCCTATACGGGTGAGGTTTTCCGCGCCCGGGCCTATTGAAAGTATTTTTGCTTTTTTATCTGTTTCGTTTCTGATATTATCATGAGTTTCGCTGTTAGTCTGGCCCCAGAGGTGCTTTGCACTTTTAATGGTTATCTCATTATCTTTTATCAGTAGATAGACGGGATTATCAGCCCTGCCTTTAACTACAAGCCCGTCATATCCGGCTTTTTTTATTTCAGCAGGGAAAAAACCACCGAGGTTAGCGGTGACAAATGTTTCCGGGTATATGCATGGTGACTTCCCGCAGACTGACATACGGGGAGCCGAAGGTGCCTGCGTGGCGGTTAGCGGTCCCGTCATAAAGATTAGGGGGTTGTCGCGATGGAATGCGTCATTTTCCGGTGAACTTTCATCCCAGTAAATTTTTTGCCCGATGCCCAGTCCCCCCAGGAAAAGTTTACTGTATTCATCTGTTGGTACCGTATCTATTTTACCTTCTGAAAGGTTAATGAATGCAATTTTGCCGGTCCATCCGTATCGTTTATCCATATCTATTCTCTTCCCGGTTCTCCATCAAAATTAAAAAACCTCGTTAAAAACTTTTCTGGTCATATCCTCTCCAAAAACATTTACCATAAAGAAATAACCGGGGTCATTTGCTTTCATTAGTTCCCTTACTGCAGTTTTTTTTCTAACATAAAAGTCTTTTTCATTTTTATCATTAATGGGTGCTGAATTTCTCCATATATCAATATATCCATTAATGTATTCATGCAATATCTCCGGGACCTTCTCAATTCCATTGTCCGAAATCTTTGCCACAACCTTGTATGGAGACAGGGTATAGATAGACTTCGAAGGAAGATCGGCTGCTTTATCAATTACTTCATTACCCAGTATTTCCATGGCTATTTCCCTGAGGTTTAGCACCGGTGCAATATACTTTTCAGCATATTCGGGCCATACAACATAATCCATCATTGGAACAAAATCAAATATTGGCACATTCATTACAGATGGCACAATTGTTAAATTTAACCATAGTGCTGGAAAGTTGTGGTTGTCATCGGGCCATACCATTGCCGTTGATTCCAAAACCGATGTTTCATGGAGCATGATTGTACAGAAAACTATCTTTTCAATTTTGTCTGCCCCGTAAACTCCAAGCTCAATTTTACCGCCTTCCACTTCAATTGTTTTGAGTTCAGGGTCCAAATCTAAAGGGGTTAGGGGAATAGTGCTCAAACCTTTTTTTGCTTCATGTGTAAAATTGATATTTTTCATTATTTTCTCCATTCATACTATAGTATAATCCAGGTTGATTATGGTTCAATTATTGTTAATTGTACATTGGCAAGTTCCTGGCCAAGAAATTTGTCAAGAGCCCCGGCTCCCGGGTCATTTTCGGTATAAAGCGTTCTGATTGCTTTCCGGCGTTCCTGTATGAGTTTCATCCTGGGTGAATTGATATCCTGGGGTTTAGCATTATTATAAAGGTTGAGCCATGCCTTTAAATAGTCAACTGCACAGCTAAAAAGCATGTCAACGTTTTCCTTTGGCTTTTTCTCAACAGTACCTGTTAAGAGGTAGGGTGAATGGATTGCCCTGACCCAGTGGAAAATACTGCCTGTAAGGCCAGGAACCGGTTTGTATTCATGATATAAATCTTCAAGTTCATCATGGAGAAAATTCTGTAAATATTTTATATCTCGACCCGGATCATCTCCCGGCATGAGATCGCATATATAAAAGATATGATCTTCCGATTCACACCAGTCCATTATATAATAGGGGATGTCATATTCCGGTGCGGGGGTAATAACTAATACATCAGTGCGCATGGAACCCAGGAAGTTAACGCTTGAAATACCGACTTTCTCAAGCTTATCAGCTCTGTACAGACGGGTATAACTTTTTTTACCTTCAAGCTTAAAATCATTCAGGGCCCTGACATCAATACCATTAGACTTAAATTCTTGTTGGGGATTTAAGTCTTTAATCATATCCCATAGTGTATCAAGTATGGGAGTGAATTCTATTTTGGGGCCTGCAGTTTTATCGGGTACTCCCACCAGCCTGCCGGTTTTACTGCTTTCAGTGTCTCCTTCCCTGATGTTAATGGCATTTTCTGTACAATCTCTCATACATGTTCTGCACTCAAGACATCTTGAAGGATCAGTAATATTACAGATATTATCCTGCAAGATTAAAATTTTCATGGGACAGGATTTAACACATGTTCCGCATCCTGTACATAATTTATCATCAACCAGGAAGATGGTTGATGTTCTTTGCTGTTCCATATAAAATATACTCCAAAAATAATTTAATAATCAAAAATATTATTGCTTAATCATTAAAAGGAGGGAGTGGTAATTTATACAAGTAAAAAAAAAGCAGTATTTTTTCATGCATTTTCTTTTTCTTTTTTTCCTTCTTCAAGTTCCTCCCTTTTTAAGGAAAAGCCAATTTTAACAAATTCGGGATAAAAGATTACTTTTAGGGGGTGCTTATCCCGGGAGTATTTCTGTAGGATGAGAAGGATTAAGTTTATTCCCATGCCTGCGCCTTCGGCATACTTATCATCGTCATCATCGCCTATTCCCAGGCCGCCATCATTTATTCTTTTAAGAATTTCACGTTTCTCAATAATGGAGATGTTCTGATTGTTTGTAACCCATATTTCAACGGCATCCTCAGTGGATTGAAATGTAATATTTATAAACTTATCCTCATCCCTGGCCAACTTAATTAACCTTTGATTTCCGTGTTCCATGATTTCTTCCTTAAATAAACGCAGGAAGTGTTCATAATTTTCTTCAGTTTTAACTCCTTGCTTTCTCGTAACAAATTTTTCAAAGAGTATTTTGTAATTTGCCTTGCTGGCATTTATTGCCAGTTCTTTGAGACAGGTAAAAAGTTCAATTGTAAAAGCCTGCAGGTTCTGGCGTGCCAGCAGCATGCTGATAATTTTTCTAACCAGGTTATTGATTTCCGGGTCCAGGTCATACAACCTCATTGTTATACGCCATTCTAAATCCTGGTTGCTCAGCTTTTTACTGTGCTTCTCAATTTCCTTAACGATTTTTCCAATGGGATACTCATCCCTCAGGTCTAAAACACGGATTTTATTGAGGAAGTTAATTTCATGCTCATAGAATGGGTCCTGGAAAAACCTCATTAATTCATAATTATAAATCCATTTGTATTTTTTTAAGAGGGCAATGAAATCTTCCTTACCCCATATATGAAGTGTTGTATTATAAAACCATTTATCCTCATTTAGAAGAAGATGGGTAAAAAGCTCTACCATCTCCTCTTCTGAATTATAATTATTCAGCAGTGTTTCCGCTGCAATTCTTTGGGGCAGGGGCATTTTGAGGCCAAAGCCGGATAGTTTATAAACATTAAAGCTACTATGCAGTTGTTCTCCCAGATAATTGACCTGTGAAGTATTTAAAGAGTTTGCCAGAACTTTTAGAAACATGTTGAAGATTTTAACATTCATATTTTTCTTTACCGAACAATTTGCAGATATTATTATACAAATAGCTTTTGTCAAGTAAAATCAGGAGTAAATGAAAGCGGCAGTTCTTCTTTAATTGTTGTTAATGCAAGGTATGCTCAGGATAAATGGAATACCAAAAGATTAATATGCGGGGACAAATTATAATGGTATGTGGATAATCAGTCCAGCAATATGTAATTTCTGCCAAGTATTCTAACAATGCCCGGAGATAGTTTGCTTTTTAATTTTTTGTATGGTTTAACAACAGAGGTAATAAAATTATTTTTTGCATTTATTATGGTGCCAATTTGAGATGCCGCAAAGACTTTTTCTCCTTTATTAATGGAGATGTAGTGTTTTGGGATAACCATACTCTTACGGCTGCTTGAGAAAAGGTCTTTAACTTCTATTAATTCTTCTTTTCCAATTCTCAGATCATAATCTTCGGAATGATGGGGTTGTGAAGTTTCTGTTGTCCCATTTTCAATAATTTGTATGTCCCTGAATGAAGTGATAAACCAGGAATTATTTCTTTCAAAGGTTATCCATTTATACGATTTTTTGTCATATTGAATTTTCCTTTTGATAACTTTATCCTTTCTGATTTTCCTCTTTGGAAGACCGTGAATTTTTTCCACACTCATTTTAAAAATATCATTGTTTAACCGGGATATCTTTTCTGTGAGATTGTAGATATTGTTAAAATCAATCCCTGCCGGAGAATACCATTTCCTGTAAGATTTTATTATGGAACCGAGCTTTTTGACATATTCTCTGCTCCTTCTATCGGTGAAGTTAGATAAAATAGTTGATAGGAGGTTGATGTTGTTTTCTATGTTTTGATAAATGTCTTCAAAATTTGAATATTTACCTTCAAGTTTTCTCAAAGATTCAATAATCTTTTTCTCAATATTTTCTAATTTCTCAATATTAACATTGCGGAATTCATTATATGATGTTTGAATATCATTCTTTGCATTTAGAGATTTCAATTTATGTTCCTGAGATATTTTTTATATCATTTGTACTTCTGGAATTTTATACTTTTTAAAATGCCTTAATAATATAATTCTAAATAGCTTGATTGTCAATAAAATAATTTTTAAGATGATTTAATAAAGTACGGCTTTATGTTTTATCTATGGGCATGAAGAATTATTGAATTATGAGGCCATATTTTAATGAAAGATACACTTGACGAATTTACTATTTGTAATTAAATTGGTCTCCTGTTTTTTTGCGAATCCGGAAAAAAATGGAAAATTGAAGATTTAACCAGAGGAGATTTGACATGGCAAATAATAAAATAATGAAATCAATGGACGGAAATTCAGCAGCTGCACATGTTGCATACGCCTTTACTGAAGTAGCTGCCATATATCCCATTACACCTTCTTCACCTGTTGCAGAGCATCTTGACGAATGGGCTGCATACGGTCAGAAGAACATTTTCGGAGATGAAGTTAAAGTTGTTGAGATGCAGTCTGAGGCAGGCGCTGCCGGTGCGATGCATGGCTCTTTGCAGGCAGGGGCTCTCACCTCTACTATAACGGCTTCCCAGGGGCTCTTGCTGATGATACCTAATATGTATAAAATGGCAGGGGAATTGCTGCCCGGTGTTTTCCATGTCAGTGCAAGGTCATTATCAATGCAGGCACTGTCGATTTTTGGGGACCATACTGACGTATATGCCACCAGGCAGACCGGTTTTGCAATGCTTGCAAGTGGAAGTGTACAGGAGGTTATGGATCTCGGTAGTATTGCCCACCTTGCAGCCATTAAAAGCAGAATTCCCTTTCTTCATTTCTATGATGGTTTTAGAACCTCTCATGAAATTCAGAAAATTGAAGTAATAGATTATAAAGATTTTGCTAAACTGGTTGATTATGATGCCATTCAGAAATTCAGGCTGAACGCACTAAACCCGGAACATCCGGTTACCAGGGGTACTGCTCAAAATCCCGATATATTTTTCCAGGCAAGGGAGGCATGTAATCCCTATTATGATTCAGTTCCCGGTATAGTTGAACAGTACATGAAGGAGATCAGTAAGATTACAGGAAGGGAATACAATTTATTCAGTTATCATGGCGCAAAGGATGCAGAACATGTGGTTGTTGCAATGGGATCAGTCACCGATACCCTTTCGGAGGTAATTGATTATCTTGTTTCTAAAGGAGAGAAGGTTGGTTTAGTATCTGTACACCTTTACAGGCCATTTTCTGAAAAACATTTTATGGAAGCACTTCCTAAAACAGTAAAAAAGATTGCCGTTCTTGACAGGACCAAAGAGCCCGGCGCTAATGGAGAGCCGCTCTATCTTGATATAAGAGACATTTTTTACGGGAAGAAAGACGCGCCTGTAATTGTGGGAGGAAGATACGGCCTCAGTTCAAAGGACTGCACTCCCGGAAGGCTTATACCCGTTTTTGAAAATCTTAAATCATCAGATCCGAAGAACCAATTTACAGTTGGCATAGTTGACGATGTCACATTTCATTCACTGGAGCAGGTGGATAAGATTTCTACCGCACCGGAAGGAACATACGCGGCTAAATTTTATGGAATCGGTTCTGACGGGACAGTGGGGGCAAATAAAAATTCAATTACAATTATCGGGGACAATACAGATTTATATGCCCAGGCATATTTTGCCTATGATTCAAAAAAATCAGGGGGTGTCACAATATCCCACCTGAGATTCGGAAAGAAGCCCATCAAGTCATCTTATCTTATTACACAGCCCAACTTTGTAGCCTGCCATGTGCCGGCATATATTGACCATTACAAGATGCTTGATGGACTGGAAAAGGGGGGGACCTTCCTTTTAAGCAGCATCTGGGATGCCGAGGAGACAAAAGACAAGCTGCCAGACCATATGAAGAAATACCTGGCTGAAAATGAAATTAACTTTTACATAATCAATGCCACCGAGATTGCCGAAGGTATAGGGCTTGGCGGAAGGACCAATACTATTATGCAATCGGCCTTTTTTAAGCTTGCCAATGTAATCCCCTTTGAGGAGACCGCTGGACATATGAAGGCTGCCATAAAGAAGAGCTATGGTAAGAAGGGAGATGATATAGTTCAGATGAATTATGACGCAGTTGATAAGGGTGTAGATGGTCTTGTTAAGGTCGAAATACCATCGGAATGGAAGGATATAAACGTTAAGGAAGATGCTCCTAAAGATGGAGTGCCTGAGTTTGTCCGGGATGTAGCCGACAGGATGAACAGGATGGATGTCAATGAACTCCCTGTTAGTGCTTTCAAGGACAGGGCCGACGGTACTTTTCCTCCGGGAACAACTGCCTTTGAAAAGAGAGGGATTGCAATTCATGTACCAACGTGGCAGCCTGAAAATTGTATCCAGTGTAATCAATGCTCCTATGTTTGTCCACATGCTGTAATAAGGCCATTCCTGCTTGATGATAAAGAGGCAAAGAATGCTCCTGAAGGTATGCACCTTATTGACGCAAAAGGGAAGGGCCTGGAAGGATTGAAATATAAAATCCAGATTAGCCCCCTTGACTGTACAGGATGTAGTAATTGCGCAGATGTTTGCCCCGCCAAGGAAAAGGCATTAATAATGACTTCCCTGGAATCCCAGATGGATGAAGATAAGTACTGGCAGTACATGGAAAAGAATGTCACATATAAGGATAATCTAATTAAGAATACAACTGTTAAGGGCAGCCAATTCAGCCAGCCCCTGTTTGAATATTCAGGTGCCTGCGCGGGATGTGGAGAAACACCATATATCAAGCTTATAACCCAGCTTTATGGTGACAGGATGTTGATTGCCAATGCAACAGGATGTTCTTCAATATATGGAGGTTCAGCACCATCAACACCATATTGTACAGATGAAAAGGGTTGCGGGCCGGCATGGGCAAGTTCACTTTTTGAGGATGCAGCAGAGTATGGTTATGGAATGTTTATTGGCGTTGAAAAGATGAGAGACCGCATAACCCTGCTGGCAAGTGAACTTTTGAAAGGAAAGGTTTCAGAAGAATTGGCCTCTTCTCTAAAGGAGTGGCTGGAAAGTATAAATGACGGCGAGAGATCAAAGGAAACAGCAAAAAAACTTATACCCCTTCTTGAAAAGGACAAAAATGATATTGCCGGAGAGATATTGAAATTAAAGCAGTACCTCATAAAAAAATCGGTATGGAGCTTCGGCGGTGACGGTTGGGCATATGACATCGGGTATGGTGGTGTTGATCACGTTCTTGCTTCTGGAGATGATATTAATATACTGGTGATGGATACCGAGGTATATTCAAATACGGGCGGCCAATCCTCCAAGGCAACACCTACGGCTGCTGTGGCAAAATTTGCTGCTGCAGGGAAGCAGGTGAGGAAAAAGGACCTTGGCATGATGGCAATTTCATACGGATATGTATATGTTGCCCAGGTTGCAATGGGGGCAAATATGAATCATTATATAAAAACACTAATTGAAGCAGAGAACTATCCGGGACCATCACTGATTATTGCTTATTCTCCATGTATTAATCACGGACTGCGTGCAGGAATGGGGAGAACTCAGCAGGAAGAGAAATCAGCAGTTGAGAGCGGATACTGGCATCTTTTCAGGCATAATCCTCTTCTCGAGAAAGAGGGAAAAAATCCCTTTACACTGGACTCAAAGGAGCCCGATTGGAGTAAGTTTCAGGATTTCCTCATGGGCGAAGTAAGATACACTTCACTTAAGAAAACTTTCCCCAAAGATGCAGATGAACTTTTTAAGGCAGCCGAAGTGAATGCAAAGTGGAGATATAAGAGTTATAAGCGTTTAGCCAATATGGATTATAATGAGTAATTTAAATTAGGTATTCATCAATAAATTGACGGTGTCCTATAAGTTAATATTTCTAACAAGTAAAAGCATGTTCTAAATTATTAAGCCCTCCAACCCCCGGAGGGGGCTATAAATACAAGACAAAATAAGTATTAAGTCCCCCTTTGGGGGTTTTAGGGGGCTGTGCAAAGAATGAAAAACTTTTTAGATACTCACTATGTAATAATATGTTGCATGTCAGATATATTAAGAATTAATTAAAAAAAGTTTGAAAGGGGCATTAAAAAACCCGCGTTGCCGTGTAAATAGGATTTTTGAACCTGGTAAACCAGGTGGGTTCCCGCATGAATGTTTCAACCTTCTCTTCGAGAGAGCTTGATCTACACAATCAGATTAAGAATCCCTTCTCAAATATATTGGCTCAAAAATATGCCATATCTATCACGAGCAACGCAGGCAGTGATACTATTTTTTATATATAAAAATAATCAAGAATTTTTTAATTATTGACAGTAATAAATGTAAATTGGAAAATAATACCTAAACAATCTATATAAAGAGGGAAGTAATGTTTAGCAAATATTTCAGTGATTTTGACAAGAAGTTTACAAAAATAACGAAGACATCAAAGAAAGCCGTCGCAAAAGGCAAAGCTAAAAAAGCCGCTGTAAAAGGTAAGGCTAAAAAAACTGCTAAAAAAAGTAAAGTTCAGAAGGATATTGTAAAAAGTAAAATTGATATAAATTTATTCAGGGATAATATCAGTAAAATTATACCTGAGGATTATGCGGTTGATTCTATTAAGCCCGTTGACTCTAGCGGCTTTTCACCTGATGGTGCTGACATGATTTTGTATAAGCGTAAATATGAAAATATAGTCGAGATAATGAATGGTTTTGTTCCCTATGAATTAATTTACGGGACTTTCTTTGTGGCGCAAGAGTTAAATAAGAATTCTTTAGCAGAAATGCTTAATAGAATTGTGGGTGTCAAGAAGTTGAACATGTTTGCGCAGGATTTGCCCGAGGAATACCCGATGAACATCCCTTCCTTTGTTGTTGTTAATAGCACGGCTTATAATTTAATGGATCTGAAAAATGACATATTGAATTATTATATGGCTAAGAGCATTGCAGGTGAATATGAATTGGATATATTGGTTATTTTAAATAAAGGTGTCATCATAAAGGACTGGAGGGAGAAGCGAAGTTTTATTGGCCTTGAGACGAAGAATGATACC
>JBHPHB010000107.1:0-10138 GCA_042569985.1 Spirochaetota bacterium
AAAAAAAAATATTTTTTATCGATATTTAAAGAATTTTTCAATCTCTTTCATCTTTTCATTAAATACCAGTGAAAAATATATATCCATTAAATGATATGACCGCTTCTGATAATCATATCCATATTCAAGATAGAGGGTATACAATTGCTTATCATTTATATCTTCAAGAATCAGAAAGAAGTGATAAACACTGTCACTATGGAAAAACTTGGCCTTTTTTAGGACAATACTATTTTTTTGGCAGTCATACATAAACAAACCAAATTTATCAATTATCCTGATACCACCATCCTCATTCTTTACAACACCGTTTAAAAGCCTTCTTATTTGTGATTTATTTGATTTATTTCCATCAAGTATTATATTCAGAAAAGTGGAATTATATCTTTTCAATTCCTTTTCAGATATCTTTGCAAAAGATAAGCCCTGAAAAAGCATTACCGCCAAAACTGTTAAAAATAGATTTTTAAACATAATATTTTATAATTCCTTCTTGTTTTTTTTATCTTTCTCGATATATAATGTATATGAAAGAAAACCTGTAATAAACATTATCTTTTATATCAATGATCCACGAATTATTATTGATAATGAATTTTATCATTATCATACTGTAAACATAAAATAAATCAGTAAAGGATTATTTTACCGGTGCTTCTAAAATCATGAGTTTTATTGATCTAAAAATGAAAAATCCCAAAAAATATATAATGGCAATTCTATTAATTATAATCTTTTCACCATTTACTTATTATATTGTGGTCTATAGCCAGAGCTACAGCCTGCTGACAATTGTTAAGGAGTTTAAACCCAACCTGTCAACAAAAATTTATGATTATAACGGTGAACTTATATCAGAACTCTTTAATGAGAATAGAAGTTTCATTAAAATTAAGGACATACCCAATCATGTGAAGTATGCCTTTATTGCGACGGAGGACCGAAACTTTTACAACCACAGGGGCATTGACCTATTTGGAATAATGAGAGCTGCAATAATTGACATACTCAGTGGAGACATTAAGCAGGGGGGATCCACCATCACCCAACAGCTTGTCAAACAGCTTTATACAAAGGGTGAAAAAACTATCAGAAGGAAAATAATTGAACTCCTCTTTGCACAGGAATTTGAAAAAAAATTTTCAAAAGATGAGATCCTTGAAATGTATTTAAACCAGATTTATTTTGGCCATGGTGTATATGGTATTAAGGCAGCCTCAAAGTTTTACTTTGACAAAAACGTAAAGGACATTGGCATCGTGGAGTCTGCACTGCTGGCATCAATACCTTCTGCACCAAACCGCTATTCCCCGTTGAGAAATCCTCACCTTGCATTTCAGAGGAACAAGATTGTAATCTATAATATGATCTACGCGGGTTATATTGAAAAATCACAGGTAGTTGAAAAGTACCATAAATTCTGGCTTGGTTATCTTGATTTCATCAGGACAAGATATCAGACCCTGGGTATAAGAAATAAAAGGTTTGATAAGGCACCATATTTTACTGAATTTATCAGAAAGAAACTTATCAAAATGCTTGGAGAGGACAGAGTTTATAAAACAGGGTTAAAGGTTTATACAACCCTTGACCTCCGCCACCAGAAAATTGCAAGGGAAACCCTTACCGAAAAAATCAAAAAGCAGAGAAGTATTGCATCCCGCCATAACCGGTACAGGTTATGGAATATTGATAAGATAATCGCAAAAAAAACATTCGCCAAAAAAATAAAATATTCAAGGTTAAAAAATAATATTAAATTTCTGAAATCTTTACGTGAAGATATGGTCGAAGAGGCATCTTTTTTATCATTACTCACTGGAGTTGCAAATATTAATAAATTATTAGAAAAACGCATTGAAGAATATGATAAATTTAAATCGCTGTCTATTGTGGAAGGAGCATTTATTTCGATAAATCCAAAAGACGGGGCAATTACCTCAATGGTGGGAGGAAGCGACTTCAATTCAATTAACCAGCTAAACAGGGCAGTTCAATCACTGAGGCAGCCGGGCTCCTCTTTTAAAACTTTTGTATACGGGGCCGGAATTGAATCAAAAAAAATAACTGCCGGAACACTTTTCAGGGACCTGCCTGTCACTTTCAAAAGCAGAAAGGAAACATGGTCACCTTCAAATTATGGAAAATCCTATTCGGGAAAAGTTTTAGTGAGAAAGGCATTTGCCGCTTCATTGAACATCATATCAGTATTATTATATCAAAAGATTGGGGGAGACCAAATTGCAGATTTTGCTTCAAAAATCATGAACATCCCCAAACAAAGATTCGAAATTGACCCAACACTGACACTGGGTACAACCGAACTCTCTCCACTTGAGATTGCAAGGGGTTATGCAGTCATAGCAAATAATGGAAAAGAAGTAATTCCTCTTTCAATTAGATATATTAATGATATGAAGGGTAAAACAATTTACAGCAGCAAAAAAATAATGCAAAAGAAAAAAAAGCAGATTATTTCAAGGGCAACGGCATATATAATGACAAGCCTCCTTCGGGGTGTTGTAAACTACGGAACAGCTTCCAGAACAATTCGCCGGGATGTGGGATTCAAGCTTCCCGCGGGAGGAAAAACCGGGACAAATACAGATTTCCGTGATGCCTGGTTTGTGGGATTTACACCGGACCTTGTTGCGGCAGTCTGGATTGGATGCGATTCACAGAAATTTACACTTGGCTACGGACAGGCAGGCGCGAATGTTGCAGCCCCTGTTTGGGGAAAGTTCATGAAGGAGATTTATCAATTCAGGAAAAAATCCCGGTTCAAAAGGCGGCCGCCAAATGTGCAAAGCTATAGAATATGTAAAATAAGCGGTGACTTACCTGTCACGAATTGTCCCACAAGGCATGAATTTTTTATTGCCGGGACACAGCCCGGGGATAGGTGCAATTCAGATCACGGTGTCATAACCAGCATCTTCAATATTGCAAAAACGTCCAAGGAACAACTGAAGGAAAAAGAAAAAAAGAAAATTGAGAAAAAATCTTCCGGTTTTTTTGATTAGAAATTATAAATATAAAATGGAATTTAAATAAAATGCTGGCAACCTGTTCAAACTGCAAATCAAATTACTCAATAAACGAGGATGAGATTAATAAATCTGATGAATCAATACTGGCATGTAAAAAATGCAACATGAATATTAAAATTGCCACCTGCCCCTTCTGCAGCACAATTTATTCAGTAACATATTCAAAGGCAGCCCATAAAAACTATAACTTGGAATGCAAAAAATGCAAAAGATCATTTATAGTTGAGTTTCCAGTTGAAAATGAAAATTTGAATAAACCTCAATATAAAACTGAAAACAGGACACCCGAAAAGAGGCCAAGTCAGTTTAATCAACATGAAAGAAAAACAAACATAGAAAATACGCCTGAGAATAAAATTAATGAAAAAACTGTCAAAACTAAAGGAACCATATTCAATAACTTCAACTTAAAGGAACTCTTCTCCATTTGCTTTACCTCTTTTTCTAAAGATAAGATGGTTGTCTCATCGATTGGAGTGATGGCAATTATACTATTGATAATTATATATAACAGTATTGAATCATTCTTCTTCCCTGCCTTAAAATTCAGCGGAAACTACTACCTTAAATCATTTATTAATATATTTCCCTTATCATTGATATTTTTTTCCTATGTACTAACTTCATCAATTATTTCCAGAATTACCATGGAGCAGGTTTTTTACGGTTCAAAATGGCCGGTGAGCAAAATGCTCCGGTTTACATCAAAAGTAAGCATTGCCCTGCTTCTTGCTAACATTTTAATTATAATACTACTCAATACAGTATTTATACTGTTTGGAGTTATCCCAATTGTGGGCCCACTGTTTTTCTCAATTTTATTTTTACCCATATACCTGTTATTTATTCTGGTCTTACTATTCATCAGCATCGGTTTCTGGTTCTATCCTTCAATCGTTTCTTACCGTATGACCGGGCTTGTAAATAATGCGAAAAATTTTTTCCAGTTCATTAAAAAACATAACCTCACACTAATTTACATTGTACCGGTTTTAATAATAATTACCACA
Source organism: Spirochaetota bacterium (assembly GCA_042569985.1). GTDB lineage: Bacteria > Spirochaetota > UBA4802 > UBA4802 > UBA5550 > JBHPHB01. The sequence goes on from JBHPHB010000107.1 coordinate 4,061, forward strand.
CTCATATTTTCAGCTATCTATCTGCTCCATACAGGATCATTTTCAATCTTCACATTAATATCAAAGGCTGTTACTACAGATGAGATTGCAAAATTATTTTCTGCCATGCCTTCAAACCTGCTGAGAATATCGGAGTTCTCCTTTTTCAAGTCCGATATAAGCCTTTATAAATCGCTATTCAGCGACCTTATTATAACATATCATATTGGCGGTTTTATCCTGGGTATCATATTGTCGGCAATATCAGTTATCCTCTTTGCATCATTCATATCGATGACAAGTACATTGTCAACCCACGTTTTTATGATGATGGAAAGGGGAATAGATGTGGATGACTCCAAAAAAATCAGGATACTGGGGCTCCTTGTATTGTTTCTCCTGCTGATTTTCCTTTTTAAAAAGATTTTCCTCTAGCTTTTTTTTCATTAAAAATAAATATAACCTTTAAAAAATATTAACAATAGGTATGAATAATTCATATCAATGGAACAGATATTTTTACACTTGACAATAAAATAAAATAAAAAACTTATATTCAATCAATTGAAAATACTATCTTGGAGGAAAACATGAAAAAATATCTGGTTTTATTTTTCGTATTAGCTGGAATTTTTCTTTTCACTGCAGATTCTTTTGCAGGAGCAAAACTGAAAATTGGTGACAGTGAAGACATGTACCTGGACCTTGGAATGAGAGTTCAGACACTCATGATTGCCAATTGGAGTAAAGACAAAAATGGAGACGGTGACGCTGATGATTCAGTGGACTTCTATTTAAGAAGGGCCAGGTTCAGACTGAAGGGCGTTATAGGAAAATATGCGTCTATGTTCATGCAGACTGATGTTTCAGGCAAGAACATGGAGATGATCGATGCATTTATTGACATTCATCCTTTCCCATTCTTAAAGATCACAATGGGTGAGCATATGAATCCATCTCTGAGAACAAACATTACAAGTTCGGCCTGCCTGCTGGCAGGTGACAGGCCTTCCCTAACCTACAAAACACTTACATGGGGATTAAAGGCAAAGACCATTTTTACGTCAAGCTCTGTTCCGGGCACATCGCAGAATGATAATTATTCTGTACCATTCGGAGTGCGTGACCTTGGCCTGACGGTTAACGGTAACATTGATCTTACGAAGGAACTGCATCTAAAATACTATGTTGGTATTTACAAGGGCATGCAGCTTGATGAAACAGTTGAAGATATCAATCTCCGATATACCGGACGTATAGAGGTTAACTTGTTTGACGCTGAAAGCGGTTATTTCCACAAGGCTACTTATCTTGGTAAAAAGAAAACCGTAGCAGTGGGATTTTCCTATGATTATCAGAATGACATAGGTACAGATAACAATGGTTCTAATCCGACAGACTATAACTTCTATACACTCGACATCTTCGCAGAACTACCAATCGCGGGGCTTGGCGCTTTAACCGTTGAAGGGGCTTTTATGTCTCTTGACCTGGATGGAGCAGTTAATGTAAACGATGACACTGATATAAACGGAAAAAACAATGAAGGAATCGGCGGATACGGCCAGGTTGGCTTTTATATTTCAAGCCTTAAACTTCAAGTATGGCAGATGTTTGAAATGTGGAATGCCGAAGCAGCCGGTGATGTGGGCGACTTTTGGGCTTCCAGGACAGGTGTTACATACTACCATAAGGGCTTTAACTTAAATGCAAAACTGGGTTTTGAATATATGAAAAGCCCGGTTCCAATCGCAGGAAATGATAAACAAAATTATGGAATTCTATTCGGATTTTATGCCAATTATTAAATCTTAGGAATAACATTGTATTTCAAAAAGGGATATCTCTTGATATCCCTTTTTTATTCACCTTCTCTTGCAACCAATTCCACTTTCTCAAAGACCCTCATGAAATTACCGCCCCAGATTTTACCAATCTCCTCTTTATTATAGCCCCTTTTAACAAGCTCCCTTGTTATGCTTCCCATTTGGCTGATATCAAGGCATCCCTCTACCCTTGCTCCACCGTCAAAATCCGAGCCTATTCCCACGTGGCCAATTCCGGCAACCTTCACGACATGCTCTATGTGGTCGACAACATCTGCCACGGTTGGCAGTTTCTTTAAAAACTTACGGTTTATTCTTCCCTGCTCAACAAAGGCCCTTCCCCTCATACGATTTGAAAGCTTACTGAAATTATTGTATTTTTTTCTCAATGCCTTCAGCAGCTTATCCCTTTTTGTATTTTCAGGAAAGACTTTAACATAATCCTTAACAAGGCTGATATTTATTATGCCCCCATTAGCTGAAAGCTTTTCAAGCATGCTGTCCGACAGGTTTCTCGGTGTTTCGCAAATCTCCCTTGCATTTGAGTGTGAAGCAATTACGGGAGCCCCCGTAATTTTCATGACATCATGAAAAGCCAGGTCGGATATGTGGGATACATCTATAATCATACCTGTGCGGTTCATTTCTCTGACCACCTTTTTACCGAATTCACTTAATCCCCTATGGGAGGGGCCATTATGGTCTGTTGATGAATCGCATATGTCATTGTTGGTCGTATGGCATAGGGTTATATAACGCACACCAAGTTTATAATATTTTTTAACAAGGGATAAATCCCTGCCAATGGCATATCCGTTTTCAATGCCAATGAGGACAGCTATCTTCCCTGACCTGTTAATTTTTTTAATGTCACCGGTACTGAGCGCGAGCTTTGCCCACTTTTTATTCTTCCTCAATGTTCTGTGAATAATACTTATAATTTTAAGAGTCTCCCTGTTCTTCTTTTTGTACCACTTCTTTGTGAGGTATTCCTGGCGGATAAATACGGCAAAGAATATTGCGTTAATGCCACCCTCCCTAATCCGCGGGAAATCAACCTTCCCCCTGTACAGGTTAAACCTGTGGCGCCTGCCCATATTGAAATTGGGGTTTTGAAGTGAAATTGGGGTATCCACATGGGTATCTATCTTAAAAACACTCTTGTGGATTTTATCAGCCCTTTTATTAATACTCAGGGAAGCGGTTTTTTCCTTCGAATAGGAGTTAGTGCAGGACAATGCATGTGAAAAAAAGACTATTATAAATGAATAGAAAAAGATTCTACAAGGTTTTAATAATAGTAAAATGTTATCTGTCATGGTATCAAATATGAAGCTTCACATGATGTGTCATAACATCCTCTTCATGGTTGACTTTAACATTCGTCTTAAATTCCTGTTCAAGGTCATACTCAAAATTTGATAGCCAGCGTTTGAACTTTTTAGCTACAAAATATTTTTTTTCAATAATAACTTCAAGTTCATATTTATGCAGATTAATTCGGTATGGCACTGTCCCGCCGGCATGCAGAGTCATGACAACATTAAATATATCAATCTTCTCATGTTTTGCCGTTAAATCTACATTCCTGTCTGCGTCAAATGATTTTGAAATTATATCAATTATTTTCATGTAGTCTATTGAGCTCATATTTTATCCCTTATTATATTATTAATTCTTAAAATTTTTTTTTATGGGCTTAACAACAACATGACATCCCATAATGAAACAATTTTATAATAGTCATTTTTTTTTTCTACCCTTTTTTGATGAAAAGTTAACAGTTTTAATCCAATTATAAAGCATAACGGTTGATTAATTATCCAAACAATTTTATTAATTTTTTTTAAAAAATATAAAATTTTACTATTAATTTTAAAAGGGGTATGTTATTATGTCCCCTAAATAAATAAAAATACAAATAGAAAAAAATTATGGAGATTATTATGGAGTGTGAAAGGCAAAGACAGGTACAAAGGTATATTGAAAATATACCAAAGATGCTCAAAAAGAAAAGAGCATTGGAAAAAGCCCGTAATGCAAAACAGTATGGTAAAAGTTTTAGAAAGACACTTGCTCAAAGCAAAGAGGACAATAGAATTTCAGCTGCCGGCTAAAAAGTAATTGTAATCACATGGCAAACAAGCGGCTTATTTATTAAAATAATACTATTTATCAATTCACTTTCCAATCCTGTAAAATATCCATCCCCTCGTTATAATCTGCAATAATATATTTTCATCACATTATTTGCGAACCTCTTTAAAAACATGTTGACTAATTAAAAAAAGTATTTTTTATTCTAAAAAACGAGTTCCCCCTTTTACCGGAAACTCAGTGACCTTTGCAAAAAAACGGAGGGGAGTGTGGATTCCATAAAAGGCTTTTTTAAATTTGACGAATACCAGACAAATTATAAAATCGAAATTAACGCCGGCATAACAACTTTTTTAACAATGGCCTACATCATCTTTGTAAACCCCGCAATACTTTCCAAAGCAGGCATGCCCGCCGAAGGAGTTATGACAGCAACAATACTGGTTTCTGCAATAAGCAGTATCCTCATGGGCCTGAGCGCAAACCTTCCATTTGCTTTAGCCCCCGGAATGGGTATAAATGCCTTTGTTGCATTTTCAATGGTCATTGCCCACAAAATGTCATGGCAAACCGCGATGGGTGCTGTCTTTATAGCAGGCATTATTTTTGTAATTATTTCACTACCAAAAATCAACTTGAGGGAAAAAATTGTGAAGGCCATTCCAACACCATTGCGGCTTGGTGTGGCATCAGGCATTGGACTCTTCATTGCCTTCATCGGCCTTTCTCCATCCCACTCAAATATAGTTGTGGATAACCCTGCAACGCTTGTGGGATTTGGCGGGTTGTCATTAAGTTTCTGTATATTTATAATTGGGCTAATAGCCACCACTGCAATGCTCATAAAGAAAGTAAGGGGGGCCCTGATCTTTGGCATAGTGGGAACATCAATAATCGCTCTTATCTGCTCTCTTGTTGGCATGGCAACGGGCTGGCTTGATACTCCCTTCGTGAAACTACCCGCCGCTGTATTTGCATTGCCAAGCATGTCTGTTTTTGCAGAGATGGATATTGCCGGTGTTTTCAAAATCGGAATGTTGGCCCCTCTTTTCACCCTCATCTTCACTGATATGTTTGACAGCATATCAACCTTTGTGGGAGTTTCCGAAGTGGGCGGCCTCATTGATGAAAATGGAAATCCCAGGAATATTGGCAGGGCGCTACTCATAGATGCCTTTGCAACAACAATATCCGGCCTCTTTGGCACAAGCTCTGCAACAACCTACATAGAAAGTGCTTCGGGCATAGAAGAAGGCGGAAGGACAGGGCTTACTGCAGTTGTAACAGGGCTTTGCTTTATTCCCTTTCTTTTTATAAGCCCGCTCCTGGGTTTCATTCCCATGGTTGCCACGGGACCTGTCCTTGTCATTGTTGGAATCTTTATGATATTATCTCTCCGTAAAATTGACTGGGGAAATTTTGAAGACAGCATCCCCGCATTTGTTTCGGTTATAACAATACCATTAACTTATTCAATAACACAGGGAATAGTTTTGGGGTTTTTAACCTACATACTTTTAAAAGTAATTCTCGGCAAGGGAAGGGAAATTTCAGCCACTCTCTGGATAATCGGCCTTTTTTCTGTAATATCACTAATTCTGACTATGCCAAAATAAAAATTTATTTGACTTAACTGGGTAATAATGAATAAAATATACAAAACAAATTAAGGAGATTTTCAGATGGGAAAATTTTTAAAATTTACAATGGCAATACTCTTAATCATTCCCGCGGGAGTTAAAATATATGCTGCAAAATGCATCAAGGGAAATTGCAAAACCGGGTTCAGCATATTGATTACCGATAATGGCTTGAAATATGAAGGTTTATTTAAGGATTCAAAACTGCATGGAGATGCAAAGGTTTATTATAAAAATGGAAAATTAATGTACAAAGGTCCCTTTGTTAAGGGAAGGATGCTTGGAAAAGGGACCTTCTATAAGAAAGACGGCACAAAGATGTATAGGGGGATGATAAAAGACGGCAACAGGCATGGCAAGGGTATATTATTTTATAAAAATGGAAAAAAATATTTTAAAGGTAATTTTTTAAAAAACACAATGCATGGGAAGGGTACATTATACCATAAGAATGGCAGGATAAAGTACACCGGTGAATTTAAAAACGACACAAAAAACGGAAAGGGAACCTATTATTATCCCAATGGCAAAAAGAT
>JBHPHB010000108.1:0-10068 GCA_042569985.1 Spirochaetota bacterium
GTCAAGCTCAACACTTGAGTCGCCTGCTTCTGTAAGCTTTTGAACATCTCGAAGCTGGTAAACTTTAACAAGGCCGACCATTTTGTCGCCCCAGCTCTCGTTAGTTCCGGGAGCTGTTGGGTCAAGGTCGTATGTCCTGTCAACTGTGTAGGTATCGACTGTTCCTGATACCAGTGTTTGGGTAACCGTTACGTCTACCTCTTTTGTAAGGTAGTCGTATCCTGCATAAATCTTTCCTGCAAAGTTCTCGTTAGCATTGATGAGATTAACAAGGTCAGAAACCTTGGTAATAACGCCCGCTGTTCCGGGAACTGGTGACAGGTTGTATCCTGCAGTGGATCCGTCCGGAAGCTCAACCTTCATGTAGGAAGGATATCCGGTTGTTGCGTCTTCAGTTACGTCAACTGTGGCATCGTTGTATTCTTCGCCATCATCAATAGCTCGTATGTACATTAAACTATGATGGAAATTGCAGTGCAAGAGATGAATTATTAGATTTTAATTCAGAAGATCATCACGGTGCAACAACCACAAACACATCAGTATTTATTAATTTTAACTGATTCCCATGATCCAGGATATGAATCTATGATTTAATTCAGGACCTGTACCTCCGGGGTATACCTTTTCTCCGAGCTATTTAATATAATATCTTTTGAATTATTTCCACAATTTCAGGATTATTTCAATCTTTTATAACAATCTACCCTTTTAGGGGGATGACAAATATTACCTATATGTTAAGTTATTGATATTAAAATTAAGGAGGAAGATTATGAAAAAAGTTACTATTCTTTTATTTACTGTTATGCTGATAGCTTCTCTTTTGAATTGTGAGGCTGATGATGATGGTGGTGGAGCTAATTCTGATGGTTCTGGTGCTGGTTCTTGTATATTGTCAGCCAATTATATCTGTGGCGCTTTTCCTTATGTACCAGATTATCAATATTCAGTGAATTATTGTAGTGGCATAGGTGGATCCTGGTCTAGTAGTCCGTCTTGCAGTTCAACAGATCGTGTAGCTAGGTGTATTGCAGAAAACGATGATGGTTATGCGTATACAACACATTATTACCCTCCATGGGACTTGTCTTCAGCTGCTGATGATTGTGATACTATCTTTGGTCTCTTTACGGTAGGGAAATAAATATAAGTAGGATGAGATAATGAAGATCGTAATGGTTTTATTGGTTACTTTAACTATTGGGTGTGGCACCATGTGGATAAATATGACTGATAACCAAAGTTATAAACATGGCAGGAGGGGCCTTGCCAGGGATGTTATATTCCAAAGAGCATTGAGCTGTATGGCCATTTACTTTGATAATACCAAAGGCGGGATCCGGTATCAGAATGAGAAACATAACAGAATAGTTATGAGAGGTACAACAAATATTATACCCGAATGTGGTGGTCATAGATTTACATATACTATGGTAGCAGATGTCAGGAACAATGGGGTTAGATTAAGATATCCTAATGTTCATGGGTTATATACAGAAGATTCTCAAAGCACCGATTCAACATACTGTAAAGAAAGTGTTAAGGATTATTTAAAGGAGCTTAGTAAAACAATACTTAATTGCACTTTTGAAAAGGATAAATGGCGAGAACTTAAATAATATTCTATGATAAAAAAGGAATTGATATGAATAAGATACCGGAACCACCTATACAGTATAAAATAACAAGGTCTAATAATCCGCCGGGTAGTGATTATAAGGAATCAGTTACCGTAGAAGAAGGTACTACCAGGGAAGAAGCACAGGACCTGGCTGAGTTCTTCAAGAAGACTGGGTTTATAGATAGCGAAGGGGTACTAGTAAAGATTAAGGAATCCGGCGGGCTTACAGGTATAACAATTAAGAGACCTGGTCCCCAAAATGGGAATATATCTATTACTAAAAATAATATATTTAATATAAAACCAGGAAACTTATAATATAATTTATACACTATTATAAGGGGTAATAATATGGATAGTAATGAAATGGTAAAGAAGTTAACAAAGTTTAAGGGCTACGTAGGTAGGGACGTATCTGAGGACTTCGTAGATTTCATTGATTCAAGTAGTAAAGAAGAACTGATCTTTTATATGCTTAACTGTAAAAATATAAGGGAACCGGACAGGGTACTATACTTTCTGAACGGTGAACTTACCAGGAAGATAACTGTAGAAAATGAGAAGGAAGCAGAATTCAATAGGGAAGAAGCTATATTTAATAGGAAGATGTCTATAGGGGCCCTGGTAGTAGCGGGCTCATCTATAGCCGTATCTGTACTGGTAGCTATCTTCAAGTAATATGAATATATATATTAGGGCAGGTATCAGCCCTTAAGTAAACTTATATTGTATATGGTAGGTTTTGGGTAAAAAGGTAGGAGGTAAGTTATGAAAAAAGTAATTATTCTGTTATTTACTGTCATGGTAATAGCTTCTCTTTTGAATTGCTCTGCTGATGCTGATGGTGATGGTGATGAATATTATGTCAAATACGAGGTGGGCAGCTCTACCATTTATACGGGCGTTAAACTTGATGTAATAATAACTGATGAAAACGATAATAATATAGCTTTTATTATTAATGCAAAAACAGACTGGGAAATGGCAATAGGGCCAGTTCAACAGGGTTACAATGCAGACCTGAATGTAAGTTGTGGGATAGGATCATGTAGCACATTAACCATATACACTCAAATATCTGTCAGTAAGAATGATGGGCCCTTTGCCATGAAAGTGGTTGATGGCAGCGATACGGAAAGAGATTCTGCACAGATAAACTATGTAATAGACTTCTAATATATTTTATACACTTTTATAAGGAGTAATATCATGGAGGATAAACTTGGTAAAAAGTTAGATCGATTTTGGTTACTAATAGATAAACCTTTAGGTGATGAATTCTTAGAACTTATAAAGGGTAGTAGCAAAAAAGATCTTATATACTTCATGTTATTATGTAAGAATGTTAAGAGTCCTGATAGGGTACTGGCATTCCTTAACGGTGAACTTCACAGGCGTATAAGTCTTGTATCTTATTGGGCTCTGGGAATAGCCATAATGTCTGTAGTAGCGTCTACTGTGGTTGCTGTTCTAGTTAAAGTATACTTCACGAGTTAATATATTTTATTGCAGGTAAGGATCTGCCCCTCCATTTTACTTTAGTAACCATGCTATGGCTTCCTTCATGGCATGAAAGACCTTAACATCCATCCCTCTGGACGTAGCAACATGCTCTCCGAAGTTAGTAGAAGATGTATCGCTTGAAACTGCGGCTATCTTTATATCCATGTCGTCTTCAAACATTTCTACAGATTCTAAGCCGGCCTGCATTTGTGCTGTTTCTTTTCCGATATAGTCTTCTGTATATGCGTCTTCTACTTTAGTGGTATCCAGGAGTATATTGCATGACTTAGCGGTACATTCCTGTCTTGCCTGCTTGATTTCACCAAGTATCTCTATAAATTCATTATGTTTATACTTACCGGATACTTTAAATAAGATATACCCTTCATCTTTATAATGTGTAATTTTAGTTTCCATATACCCTATCCCTATAATAATTTATACCCATTATTAAAAAGCTCTATATAAGATCAAGAATATTTCTAATTGCAATACTTCCCATTGACGATAGCAGCTGCTCCGGAACAGAGTATAGTCACTACCAGGATCTCCCTGGTCTTCTTGCTTCAATATCCTCACTGCTGATCAAACGTATTCTCAATAGAATCAAGTGTACCTCATCTGGAATATTTAGAGACAAACCAGAAATAAAATGATTCTGGAAATATTAAGCTGGAGGACACAAATGATTAAGAAAAGCATGACAGGTGAAGAGATCGAAAAACTAAAAGACTTTATAGTTAATGAAGTAATCAAATTATGCTGGAGATATGGAAGATCTGATTCGGCTAGAGACTACGTGAGGCAAATCGAAGAAACCAGACCGGATGATACAGGCCGTTTTATAAAAGTATCCCAGCGGTATCTAAGGGAGATTAATAATGAAAGGTCAAATCCTAATTTAAACCGGAAAAGGTAAATCCAGGAGGTCCCATCACTGACAACTCTATTATAATGTCAGACCCCGTTTGAAGCCGTAGTTAAAAGTAAACTACACGCCAACCAGGTAGTAAGCGCATTTATGATAAATGTTCCATTAGAGGGTAAAAAGTTGGCAGCTTTTTGTCTCAAAAGACACTAATAAACAAGGGAACCAACAAATCATGTAAAAGGATACGAAAGACATAAAAAGGGCGGGTACTTATTTACCCGCCTTTCTCTTTCTTGCTAATGCGACAGAAGCGGTGTTATCTGAAGTTGCATATAAATACGGAGCTAAAAAATATATATTATTAAATTTAGTATTACCTTATAACCAATCAGGGTCCTGCTACACAACGAACGAAACTGGTTGTCAAAGCTGTTTTTCCTCTACCTTCAAAATCCCCATTTGTAAAATTCAAGCACCATGCACTAGCATTAAAATGTGAACCAACTTTATTTGTAGAAGACCAATAATATGAATTCTCCGTCCTGGGAAAATATTTAGAATCTATAGCTGGATTTATTCTTTTCCAATCCACTATGCTTATAAGTTCTTTAATATTTGGAAGCCGCCAATCTGTTTTTCCTGCATAATTAAGATTCTCACAAGCCAAAATGGCTTCAACCCAATTTCCTACTTCACTATGCGTATCAACACAATTTGTAGTTGCGTCCATCACCGGGCTAGAACTTATGGTCTTCATACTGCACTTTGTCCAAGTAAGGCCTGTTAAATTATCCTTAATTGTACCGTTTCCATTATCAGTAAAATGTGTTGTGCCATAAACGATTATAACAATGAATAACATTACAGTTAATACTAATAAAAATGATACTCTTTTCATTGGTTTACTCCTACATTATAATTATCAATTAAGGCCCTGAAACACAACGGACCTTATGGTTGTTACTTATACTTGATTGGTAATTTTGACCATCCGAAAAGACAATAGTACACGCTTCTGGTGGGGACGAAGCACCGCATATACTAGATGACCAATAATTCCCCAAGATTCCGGGAAAATATGTACTATTTATAGCATCACCGGATTTACTATAATCAACTATTGATATTAATTCACTAATGGTCGGAACTCTCCAATCTTTTCGACCTGAGTACCCGATTCCAGAATTTGCAGAATTAAGAGTATTGCAAGTGATATTTGCGTCTTGCCAATCAACTGAAACATTTTCAATAAACATGCAATCAGAACCATTATAGTCATATCCTTCAGTGCAAGTTTTCCATATTAATTTTGTTATAGTGTCATAAGTGGTATAATCATTATATGTTACATGCTTTGTAGGGCCAGTGAAAGTTGCATTTGGAATATTAGAATAGTGAGAATCCTGGCCGAAAGGATGAGTACTATTACCTATTGTATAAGTTTGACTGCAAGAATCATCTATTTGCCAAGTGCTAGCCTCTACTTCCCAGTAGCATTGTGTTTGCCCTGTATCAGTAATCATAAAATATGAAGTAGTGAAAAAAGATAATGTTTTATCCGGTAACAGTGCACCATCATTTATAGCAGTAAATCCTGAGAAACTAACAGAGTATGTCCTTTCACGATTAAATTCTGAATTTGGATTAATTATTAACGTATTTCCATTCCATAATGCTTCAGGTGAATCCTTAATATATACTGTTCCATTGATAACAACACTCCATGTACCATTCACATCCATCTCTTCACTGAAAGTAACTGTGATATTTGAATCTTGAAGAATATCACTAGCATTGTCAGAAGGGTCATAAACAGTTATTAACTGTGGAATGTCATTAGCTACAGTAAAAGTAAAATCTTTATCTGGAAAACTATATCCATCATAATCAACTTTAAATCCTGTTATAAAAACAGTAATAGTACTAAATCTAACAAAATTACTAACTGGTGTAATTGTCAATGCTGTATTCCCGTCACTCCATGTACCGATAGTATAAACAGTTCCGTCAATTGTCACCATCCAATCACTATAAATATCTACTGCATCAACAAAAGTAAGAACTATATTACTATTAGGAAGAAAATCTGCTGTATTACCTCCCGGGGAAATGGAAATATCCATGGCAGCATCTCTATTAGATCCTCGTGGGTCTTCCATGTTGGTCCGTGGAGGCTTGCAACCAAAAAGAGAAACAGCCAATACTATTATTATCGATAAATGTATAATCTTCATAATTCCTCCTTAAAACCTTAATCCGAAGGATAGTTCAAAGCGTGTATCCCATTGTTCGGTTAGGGCAGTATCCTGGTATATATTGAGATGGAAATAGTTGTCTGCTTGTTTTACAGTGCTCTTCTCTTTAAAAGATGGCTCATTGAAGAAGATGACATCCACCCAGTTGTACACATACACAGCAGCAAAGATTATAAATGTTGCTATAGATGCCCTGTATGCCATCGTGTAAGAATCATATTTACTCTGGAATTCTTCAGCAGGGGCTCCTGAAACACTGTTATATTCATCCTTCTTCTTTAAATAGAAGTAATAGGCAACACCGGCTCCGGCACCAGTAAGAACAAATCCACCGGCAATAAATGATCCCTTCCATGTATTCCCATAATATATCTGGCCCCAGCCGGGTATTATTCCTCTTAAATAATAACCGGAAACAGACTTACCCGCCATGCCACTGTAATCATCACTAAAAGGGCTAAAACGGGTTAGTATTTTAGATCGTATTTTATAATAATATGTATCACCATAATTTACCTTTTTGTCAATGAAGCTAGTTTTATCTGTAGTAAATACCAGCTTGAATTCTTTTCCTTCCGGTCCTTTACGAAAGATATAATACTTATCTGCTTCCTTAACTTTATCCCAGGTAATTACAATCTTATTACTGTAAACCCCGCTTGTTACTGAAATGTTAGCTGGAGGTTTCAACCCACCAGCATATCTTATCATTGATTTACCGCCAATGGCATCAACCAACCTTTGAACAAGCTTTTTAATGTCTTTTTCAATTGTAACAAAAGATGTAATTTTCTGCTTTGATGCAAACTCAGAAGTACCCTTTTCAACATCCACAATACGGACTGTAATTATTATATTTTCACCTAACTTGCTGATCTCACCGACAAGTATTTTATTGGCAGAGAGAAGCTTCCCAACTTTAACTGCACATGCAGTATCCGTACATCCTGTCTGTTGAAAGCCCTGCTCTTTGAGCACTTCCTTCATCTGTGCTCTCTCAACCACAATGAAAAGCTCTGAACTTACAATATCGGATCTGATAAAGTTTACTACTGCCTCTACAGTTAACTCAGACACTCCCACTGCTTTAAACTTCAATACAGCAAGTCTCATCTTTTCTTTTGCCTGTAATGACAAAGAAAGAGTTAAAACAATCATCAAACTAAGGACTAATTTTCTCATACTTTCTCCTGAATTTATGAATCAGAATAACTATTTCATTTATTGAACTATTACCAGACTCGAGGGGATTTACTTATCTTTAATGCAAGTGAATCTATAGTCTCATCCAGATTCTTATCATCTGTAATACTGGTCTTGCTAAAAAGCACTCTTCCCTTCTCTCCATCAACAACATTTACAACTAATAATATTGTGGTTCCCTGTTTTGATATGGAGCCATTGAGGTGCCGGTTTATACTAAGTTTTACATCGCGATTTCTATGATAAAGGATACACCTGCAATCTTTACCTTTATATTTTTCAAGAGATAACACCAGTTTCTTTTCAACATTGATAGAGGTTTCTTTTTTAACTCCACGAGGCTTAATGGATCCAACCAACAAACGGGTAGGATTCCCATTCTTCTTCTCTCCAGAGGTACATCCATAAATGAACATTACTGAAATTATAATTAATATTACCGGGTACTTTTTATGCATTATTATATCTCCAATTCTAATAAATTGATTATTGCTTCTATAATAATATTGAAACAGACTTTACATCATTCTTTTTGATTTGGTTGAATCCAGATATAAATATTATTCAGAAACAACGGTACACACTGAAGTGAATACACTATTACCATTATTGAATAATTAAGTCAATAAAATAATTCCGGTTATGTTCATCCATTTCCTCAGCTCAAGTTTGAAGTGCAGTAGTTAGACTATAAAATATTGTCAATAGTACAATGGTTCCATAACCCTTATTTAGTATAAAAAGTTGGCACCTTTCCCCACCAAAACACACTAATAAATATACACATAACAAAAGAGGTAAATTATGAACAAAGAAACAGAATTGTTAGACGACTGGTTGCGGGAACAGAAAACATACCGGCATTTTCAGAAACTCAGCATGAGAATGGAACCCTTTAAGCATGCCATAGAGCTAAAGACATACGTGCAGGAACTGAGCCCGCTTGCCTTTGAATCTAATAATGTATTTAAAGCTCTTCTTAAGCTCTCTTTAGACCGGGTTGACTGGCTGGCCATTGCTGAAGGGCGCGGTGGCGGGCTTCACTAGCCCGTCCTGGTCTGTTCTGTTAATGCGACAGAAGGAGTGTTATCTGAAGTTACTTAACTTGGAGAGTGTAAATAATTACTTGATTTCCTGAAGAAAAAGTATCCACACAGCTCCCCTGTCTGTTCCGCCATCGTCATCTTTATAAGCACCGACAGCGAGGTCAGTAACTCCGTCTCCATCCAGATCTCCCATATTGGTTACTGAACGGCCAAACGAATCATTATTATCTAAAACTCCCGTGAAATTACCTTCTGTATCGCTTATCTTCTGTTCAGATTTTACCGTTCCATTTGAGTTCATAAACAAAATCCACACAGCTCCCCTGCCTGCTCCGCCATCGTCATCACAATAAGCACCGACAGCGAGGTCAGTAACTCCGTCTCCGTTTAAATCTCCCATGTTTGTAACTGAAACACCAAAAACATCACCATCATCTAAAACTCCCGTGAAATTGCCTGCGGTGTCGCTTATCTTCTGTTCAGATTTTACCGTTCCATTTGAGTTCATAAACAAAATCCACACGGCTCCCCTGTCTGTTCCGCCATCGTCATCACAATAAGCACCGACAGCGAGGTCAGTAACTCCGTCTCCGTCCAGATCTCCCATGTTTGTAACTGAAACACCAAACAAACCATTATTATCTAAAACTCCCGTGAAATTGCCTTCAGTATCACTTGTCTTCTGATAAGATTTTACCCATACCGAGAGAATCTCTGGATTCATCAAACCCTTGTGAACTATGTTTCCACAATATATAGTAGTAAAAGCCAACAAGATCGTAATTACAGAAGGTAAAATTTTCATAATTATTCGTTTCATATTCATTATATCCTCCTCCCCACTCCGATATTGCAGGTCATGAAACTCACCAATCCATCCTTTTCGATCATGGCATTGTATTCGGCATTTACCTGGACATATAGCCCGCGCCATACAACATAGCCTACACGGACCCCTGCTCGCATGAGGTTCTGTACTGATGTGGTTTTCTCGTCATTCTGGTCCATGCTTATATAGATTCCCCCGCCGGAGATCACCGGCATTATAAAAAGGTCACTCATAATGAAAAACCTGTATCCGATTGAAAGCAGAAATGGGACGGCTGTAAAGCTTTCAGTGTTTTCACTGCATGAATGAATAGTAGCCCGCACCAATGCCCACGTTCACTTTTTTAAATATATCAACAGAAAAGGAAAGGTAACCGCCAATTCCGGATTTTGTAAGGTTGCTAAAGTCCCCCACCGGGGCCATAACATCAAAGGCAGCTTCTATTCGATAATCAAGGTCCAGTTTAATTGGAGTGCTGTCGCCTCCGTTGTTACTGTCGGGGATCGTGTCTTTTATTTTATCTGCAATATCATTTATCGCGTTTATTAATTTGCTTTCATCTTTTGCATTGCCCCTGAAGCTTTCCTCTATACGCCCGGTTTCGATATTTACCATTTTGATATTAATCTCATAAGAACCAAGCTTGTTTATTGATCCCATAAAGATTTTCTTAACGGAAAGGAGGCGCCCAATCTTAACCGCGCATTCCTGGTCAGTACAACCGCTCTTTTGGAAGC
>JBHPHB010000109.1:0-10056 GCA_042569985.1 Spirochaetota bacterium
CTTCATAATCCTTCCAGACGAAGTAAAAATATTGTAGCTGTGGGAGTAGCCACCATACATTTCTCGAAATTTGGAAATGTCATGAAAATTGACCAGGTTGACTGTAGTGGATGCGGAGGCGGAGGACACTGATCCGGTGCAAATTTTAAGCAACAATGAAAAAATAAATATCAGACTTGATATTTACCTATAGTTACTGGTATTCTAAGCAAATTGAGTTAAACGAAAAAGCCGCGGAGACAATGCCTCCCACGGCTGATATTGAAAGTACTGTAACGTACGCGCCTATAGACAGTTCTCGAACTCCCGGGTTGAAGAGATAATATTTGAGCTGCAGGTTTGGCTTGTAAAATCAGATTAATTATGGTTTAAATATTTTTAGATTAAGTTCTTTTATCGGCTTAAAATGCTTTTTATTTGCCGAATGTAATGTTAATCCATACTCAACTGCAGTAGCTGCAATTATTGCATCACCTGCTCTTACACCATATGACAATGAATATTCTTCCACATAGATTGAAGCCCTATGACCAATATTTTCTGTTAACGGAAGGATTATGAAGTTAAAATCTTTTATGAAACTAAATATATATTTATGCTGATTCTTGTTTTGAGCACTCTGAAGTAATTCCATATACGTTTGAATTGATATATTCCGGTTCTGTGACTTTTCAATCAATGAAGCAGCTTTTACATTTCCACGCTGTACAAAAATCAAAATGTCGGTATCAAACAACATCTAATATCTTTCACCTCTGAGACTTTCCATCACTGATTCAACAGACTCTTTATCAGAGGACATACCAAAAAAGGGATGATGAATTATTTTTTGCTTATCCAAAGATACAGAGGGTATGATTGTTCCTTTTTCTTTCCCATGATATAAAATAGTAACTGTTTCATTTCTATCCAATGCCTTAAGGATTTTCTTCATTTTATATCTTAAATCAACAATATTTGCTTTCATCGAAAAACTCCTAAATGTATATATGCACTATACATATTACAAATTTATAATATAATTGTCAATAAAATATTGGGACATTAATTAAAAAAAACGGATAATAATTTATCCGTTTTCTGTCCGCTAATGCACGCGCCTATAGACGGTTTTCGAACTCATGGGTTGAGGAAATAATTTTCGAGATGCAGGTGTGGCTTGTAAATAGTTCATCCAGGATTTGATGCTGGTAAACTCAAGATACCTATTTAAAAGAATTCTATTTTCCTATCAATAGCTATTCTGATACTAATCTCATTCCCCAGTTATCTGCCAGCAATTTTATATCGAAGCTATTATCCTGAACTGTTTATACTGATGACCCCGAAAACAATATGAAATTCTCTTTATCTAAAATGCATACATTATACTTACAATGGCACCATAGACATAATCATCCAGTGTTTTTTTCAAGAATTCAGCTTCGGCAGGTACATCCTGTAATCGGCTGCTGAGCCACTGAAACCGAAAGCCCAGTGTAATCATGATACCCAGCTCTGATCTGTATCCAATGCTCGGCTCAATGTTAACACCAAGCTGTATTGAATCTACATTCATGGAGAATAGATTCGTTTCTGGCACCATTGGGAAATTTGTACCAAAGAATTTATTTTGAAATATTATATCTGCCTCAAAAGTTCCAAACATGGCAACAAAGGATGTGTTAAGAGCTCCAAAAAAGCCCTTGCCAAAGACATAGGCAAATCCAACTCCAATAGCAGGTCCATGGGTAAGGGATTCAATGTTTAGTTTTTCATGATAAGCATCTGTCAGGTTATGATCAGATTTTATGCTTCGTAGTTCAGTATTTCTTGAAGTGGAATCAACATACTGAATCTTGTAACCTGCAAAGACCTTTAGCCAACTTGTGATCCTGTAGCTCAGTGCTGTATCAACATCATACCTGTCAGAATCCCAGATGAATGTTGCCTGAGATTCTTTAGTGCTATCGGAAGGAACTGTTGAGAAATCATTGGTCCCCTGTGCTCTTTGAGTTCCAAATTGGCCAGCCAGGGAAAAGGTAAAATCTTCAGCAAAACTAATGCTGAACACCGGGCCGTAGAGAATTCCGCTCCCACTATCAAGATTTGCCAAAAAGGGTATTTCCCGAAAATAGGGCTTCCAAACAGAATATCCCGATTTTGCTCCAACAATAAAGTTAACTGCGCTGGCAGGTATAGTGAAAATGCCCAGCATTATAACTGCTAATAAAGCGTGTTTAAGTTTCATAGGTCCTCCTTGTATTGATGAAATCTTTTCTGCAGTTGTAAAAAATAAAGAACTATATCGTCACAGACACTGACATTACGATTTTGGCCTGCTTATCATTGCTTTTTTTACTCGTCCAATTTCTATGTGTCAATAATTTTTAGGATTTTAGTACCAATTTCTGCAAGCACCATGCCCCATAATGGGCTTTATATGAATCTGAAAATTCATATTTAAAAACGTATGTTACTATTAACTGGAAAAAGGTTTACAACTTCCTCTTAAGTAAAATATTGTGGGGACTGTTCCACCCACGACTGAAATTGTAAGTCCAATAATGTACGCGCCCATGGACAGTTTTCGAACTCACTGGTTGAGGAGATTGTTTTTAAGTTACAAGTATGGTTTGTCAGTAAATAATAAATATGCTTAAATATTTTGTGGATATATTATGTTGTTTCTGCTGTCATGTATGCTTTCACGAAAAAGATATCTTAAATATTCTATTTACACATCACCGCTTATTGTTTTATGGAAATTTCTTCATCATTGAGAGCTCCTGAATCCTGGAAATAATCAAAAACATCCCCAGTTTTCATTCGTAATGATATTGGAGGGACAAGTGCCAGTACCGCAACCAAGATCACAATAATCACAGGATCCAACAGTTGCATCCACACAGTCCGGGTCAAATGCACCACAACCGCAATCGCATTCCCCATCTCCAAAGTATGAAGCATTACAAGTCCAGCTTGCTGGAGTACCAGAGCATATCCCCCACTCCTGGGTGCCTATATACCTTGCAGTGGAATAACTAGTGCATATTTCACCTCCACTGCAATCACTGCCTCCAACCCGGCACCATTGCAAACATACTGACCATGTGGCAGCACCGATATTGATGCATGTAGTATCAGCCACACAGTCTTCTGAGCTGGTGCAAGCATCAAAGTAGCCGCCAGTTCCTACACCCTCGATGCACAGTCCGGGACTGTCCGAACCAGCCTGCGGCTTGCAATGGTGACTGGCCCCGCAAGTTGAGGCTGGTGACATTGGATCAGTACCGCTGCAAGTTCCGCATTGAGTACATCCGGATCCCGAACCATTACAAGATGCATTACAGTAAAAGTACACTTTCTCCTGGCAGGTTTCGTCCCATTCTGTATTGCAGCACCATGGGTCCACTGTGCAGACTGCAGCAACACAGGGGTCATAAACTTCATTAAGGGGCCCACCGGACTGGCAGGGATCACCACCGTCACAATTAAAGCCATCTATGTTCAGTGTGTAACCGCTAAAACAGGAGCAACTGAAGTTACCATCCAAATTAGTGCAATTCTGCTCACAACCGCCATTACTTACACTGCATTCATTAATATCCACACAGCCCTCGTTCCCCGTACCACTGTAACCCGTTGGGCAATTACCGCAGACAACAACACCACCCTCATCTGAGCATGACGTAAGGGGGTCACAGCCGCCATTTTCCACCGAGCATTGATATTCAGCTTCACCTGTGCCATTATCAGAACTATCTGTCCAATCGGAAGAAATACCCTTACATCCAAAACTGAAAATCATAATTGCAAGCAAAAGGATTAGATAAAGATTGTTTTTTTAATCATGGCTGACTCCAATTAAATTTTAGCAATTCAATACACTTTCAGGATATTGTTCGCTTTTGGGGAACTGAAATTCTTTTCTACTCATATTACTATTTATCTATTACACAGTTAGGGTTTTAATAAATTTGTCAATTTATTTTCAGAGTTGCTTGTCCGATCAATATTGGCTTCCTGAATTTCTAACTATAGAGTAACAGGTAATGGTGCTAGATTTATTGTGAAAGTTAATTTGAAAAAATGACAACCATTTAATGTACTCAGGCATAGACAGTTTTCGAACGCATTGGCTGAGGAGATCATCTTTGAACTGGGCGACACCATTTCGCACATCTACCCCAAGGGCACTTCTTCGCTACGCTCAGGGCGCTGTGCGGTGTCGCCATTGGTTCATCCTGAATGGCACAATTGTGGCTTTTCTCAAAGTAGAACAATACATTTAATCAATACTGAAGTAAAACATTACTAAACATGCAGTTTAATATTACCTTCTGCATATTGGTGAATCAGTGAACCGATTAAGGTCTGGTATGGTATGCCTGATTCAATAGATTTTGCCTTAAGTTTCATCAAATCTTTTTCGGAAATTCTTATACTTATGTGATTTGTTTTTCCAGTTGTTGCTTTTGCAGCTTTTACAAGTAAACTTTTAATTTTTTTACTGTTAACCGGCCGCTTAAGATTATCATTTTCAAATGCCTCTAAGATTTCTTTTTCCTCATTATCAAGTTTTATCTTTTTCATATTTCACACCTCCAAATATGTTTTAGTAGCTTTTCTGCTTGGTATTATTGTCTTTAAAAATATACTGCCATCATCATTAATTATAAGTGGAACTATATATGCATATGAATTAATTTCAACTACAAGAATATACTGATTTGGATATTTTTTTACATTTGGATGATTATATAAATCAAGATCTTTACCGGTTGTTACGGCAACAACTACATCCTCAAAGGAAATGCCCCTTTCCAATATCAGCGATTGATTCTTTTCTTTATTCCAGTCAAATATTACCATGCAATCAAATTATTACATTGTATATACAATGTCAATTTATTTTCATAAAAAAAACGGATAATAACTTATCCGTTTTTCGTCCACCAATGCACGCGCCTATAGACAGTTTTCGAACTCCAGGGTTGAGGAGATTCTGTTTGAATTACGGATATGGCTAGTAGAAAATTCATCATGAAAAATTACTTGACTTGACTTAACTTTAGAATATAGTTATATTACAGTCATCAAAATTCTGGAGGTAATATTTTGTCAAAATTAAAAGAACAGGTAATAGAAATAATAAATAAGCTTCCAGAAGAATCCACTATTGATGATATAATGGTTGAGTTACATTTTAAATCCCAGGTTGATCAAGGCCTCAAAGAACTTGATGAAGGGAAAGGCATACCTCATGAACAAATGAAAAACCGAGTATCTCAGTGGCTCACAAAATAATATGGTCGCCAAAGGCCGCGACAAATCTCGAATCAATTTACGATTACATTTCTCAAAACTCAGAAAATTATGCTTCCATTTTTGTCGATAGAATAATGGTCACAATCGATAATATACCCCAGTTCCCTCTTTCAGGCCGTAAAGTTCCCGAGTATAATGATGATAAAATTCGCGAGAAAATACTTGGTAACTATAGAATTGTCTACAGGATTAAACAAAAGGATATTATTGAAATAGTTGCCATATGTCATGGAGCACGTATATTAGATCCTATAACTGATCAATAATACATTATTTGTAAAAAAAAACGGATAATTACTTATCCGTTTTCTGTCCGCTAACGTACGCGCCTATAGACAGTTTTCGAACTCCCTTGTTGAGGAGATTATATTTGAGCTTCAGATGTGGATGGTCAACAAAGTTGTATGAGAAATTATCTTGACAATTATTCTCACTATAGATAGTATATATTAGAATACTGGATCCATAAAAATGAAAAAACAATTTGATATTAATAAAATACCACTTGAATTCAAGGAGGACCTTGAGAAAGCCATTTCAATCCTTAAAGACCTGGGTTGTAAAGAAATATATATTTTTGGTTCATTAATCGAAGGGAATGTTAATAATGATAGTGACATTGACCTTGCAATCAAAGGAATATCTGAAAAGTCATATTTCTTCATTTGGAGCAAACTCTATATGGCTCTCAAACATAAAGTAGACCTGGTTAATTTGGATAAAGGTGATAGATTTAGTAATTTTTTACAAAAAGAAGGACTATTATCCCGTGTCGCATGAAAAATATATCAAAGAAATACAATTTGAAATTGAAGAAATCAACGAACTTATTGAAAGATATAAGGCTTTGTTTGATATTAAAGGGACACCGGATTTATTTGAACTGACATCCATGGCAAGCCTTCTTCATTCCCTTTATACCGGTATAGAAAAAATATTTATTAACATTGCTAAAAATTTTGATAAAAATTTACCCAGTGGCAATAAATGGCATAAAGATCTTTTAAATCAAATGTCACAGTCTAAAGACAATAGGGCAAATATAATAAGCCATGACATAAAAGAACAGCTTTCACAATATCTAGTATTTAGACATTTTTTTCGTCATGGCTATTCCTTTCATCTTGAATATGATGAGATTAAAGATTTAATAGAATCAATTAATCCAGTTTGGAAGGAAGTTAAAGATCAGATTATCAAAAATTTAAACCTAAAAATCAATTAAATTATTTCACTCAACAGCAACCACATTAAATAGTCTTACATAAAAAAACGGATAATTATTTATCCGTTTTCTGTCCACTAATGTACGCACGCATGGACAGTTTTCGAACTCCCGGGTTGATGAGATTATTTTTGAGTTAAGGATATGGCTTATCGATAAAGCATAAACATGCTTGAATCTTTTGGGGATACATTGTTATAATTCTTTTTAGAATCCTTTGCAAGCAGAGATGATGATAGTATTAATGAAATGATTATTGCTAAGTATAAGACGATTTTCATAAAAGTTGACTCCTCTTATTTTTTTTTGTTTCATCAAAAAAGTTATCATTTAGATATTACTTATAAAATACTATTTCCTCAAATCTTGAAATAACAAAATCCGTGCTCCCTTTTGTAACATTGCCCCCCTGAAGACTGGACAAATCCGAATAGGAGTAACCTGCTGTAATATAATAGCCATCCGATTTAATTACCGATAGAAAATAGTCATTACTTGTTCCTCCCAGGTTAGTTATAGTTTCAAGTTCAAGGTTCGACTTATTGAACATCCCAATAACAAAATCAGTATTACCAAAGTTGCTGCTGCTGCCGGGTAAGGCGGATAAATCTGACACAGAATAACCTGCTGTAATATAATAATCCCCTGATTCAATTACTGAACTACAAGTATCAGTATATACCCCCCCGGTGTTGTTTATATTTACAAGGCTCAGGTCCGATTTACTGAATTTAGCAATTACAAAATCAAATTCTCCCCTGTTTGCACTGCCTCCTTTCAGATCCATTAGGTCCGATTCAGATTCACCTGATGCAATATAATAATCCCCTGATTCAATTAATGAAAACATATTATCACCTTTTAACCCTCCAAAATTATTTATCTTTTCAAGACTTAGATCTGTTTTTCTGAACCTTGCAATAACAAAATCCATATCTCCCTGGTTAAGACTGCCTCCTGCCAGGCCCGTTAAATTTGATTCAGAACCACCTACTGTAATATAATAATCTCCAGATTCGATTATTGAATGAAAATACTCACCTTTCGACCCTCCGATGTTATTTATATTTACAAGGCTCAGATTGGACTTGTTGAACCTAGCAATTACAAAATCAGAACCTGCTGTCATATTGTTGCCGCCGTACAGGCCGGATAAATCTGAATAGGAATAACCTACTGCAATATAATCGTCTCCTGATTCTATTACTGATTGGATATCATCCATTTCATCTCCTCCGATGTTATTTATATCCACAAGGCTCAGGTCGGACTTGTTGAATTTCGCAATAACAAAATCATCCCATCCCTGGTTTATGCTTCCGCCTGTTAAACCACTTAAATCTGATTTGGACCTGCCGACTGCAATATAGTAATCACCCGATTCTATTACTGAAGTTATACTATCATAATCTGATCCTCCAAAGTTATTAATTCTCGCAATACTCAGGTCGGACTTGTTGAACTTAGCAATCACAAAATCATAAGTTCCCTGCGTTACATTGCCACCGGGCAGAGCAGATAAATTTGAATTTGAACGCCCCACTGAAATATAATAGTCACCCGATTCTATTACTTCATAAAACCTATCCTGACCAGTAGCTCCGAAATTATTTATCCTGTTAAGTTCTAATTTTACCTTTCTGTTCTGTCTTTCAATACTGTCATTTAATAAATTTTTGCAGCCTGCAACAGTAAATAGTATTAAAATTAAAATATAAAGATTAAACATCTTTTTCATGATTAAAACTCCTCAAGTTTATTTTATAACCTGTATCCTGCTCCGATATTTATTGTCATAAACTGCATTATATCATCTTTCTCAAAGATAATGTTGTATTTTGCATCAAGCTGGATAAAAAGGTCATTCCATATAAAATAGGCAGTGCTTACTCCGATATTCATTAACGGTTCAACCTCGGAATATGAACCATCAACCTGATTAATATTCAGATATACTCCGCCCCCTGATATTACAGGCATAACATACAGTTCCCATATAATATGAAACCTGTAGCCAAGTTTAAATGTAAAGGGTACCATCATTAAATGTTCTGTGTTTTCATGCTTGCCCGAAAGATAATAGAAGCCCGAACTTAAACCTATATTCAGGCCCCGGATTATATCCATGGAAATGGTCAAGGAGCCGCCATACCCGAGAGAAGAAATATCCTGGAAATTATCCAGCGGAGCCTGTAAATTAAATTGCGGGATTATGTAAAATGAAGTGCCAGCTGTTTTATTTTTTCTTCTCTCTTCAGCCGCCTTTTCTTTTATTTTATCAACAATTTTATTTATTGCATTAGCTATTTTATCTACATCTTTTGCATTTTCACTGTAGCTGTCTTCTATGTGTCCGGTCTCAATGTTTACAATCTTAATATTAATTTCATAAATATTAAGCTTGCTTATTGAACCCATAAAAACTTTTTTAACAGAAAGGAGCCGCCCAAGCTTCACAGCACACTCCTGGTCTGTACACCCACTTTTCTGGAAGCCCTGTTCTTTAAGGATCAAATCCATCTGGCTCCTTTCTACTATTGAAAAGAGCCTTGTTTCAAAAAGCCTGCTGGAAAACATGTCTGTTACCACTTTCCCAAGTGTTTTTGGGCAGTTGAGAGAATTAAGCTCAAATATTGCTACAAGATTCTTTTTAGAATCCTTTGCAAGCAGAGGTGATGATAGTATTAATGAAATGATTATTGCTAAGTATAATACGATTTTCATAAAAGTTGACTCCTCTGGTTTTTAAATTAGAAATTTGAAAGTTAAGATTTATTCTAAATACCCGGCCTGCATAATTACAGTTCTAATTTATTAACAACCGTAATCAATGTAATTTGATTTTTAAAAAAGTTGAAAGAAATATTTTTAATTTATTTTTTTTATATTTTAAAATTTATATGTTTGCCCTTTTCCAAAAGGTGGGATAAAAATCAAACTGTCAATAATAAAATGATATTATGGAGTGAATTAATATTGATAACTAAATTTAATATTAGACATGGCTGTTCAGCGTTATAGATTCGGGATTCATAGTATAGCTATATATACTTATTGAAAAAATATTAATTGCCTGAATTGTTGATTGAAAGAATGGGTATTTAGTTATATAGGAAAGTTCTCCATGTACTTAAGATATCATCCCCCCAAAAACCATTATTCTTGCGGAAAAGCTAATACAAGCAAAATTATCGTATCTACGGGGAGCTGCTAAAATTTACGAGGAAAAGGCCTTCAGCTATCCCTTAAACGAAAAAATCGCGGGGACAGTGTCGCCCACGGCTGATTTTGCAAGTCCTGTTATGTACGCGCCTATAGACAGTTTTCGAACTCCTTCATTGAAGAGATACTGTTTGAATTACGGATATGGCTAGTATCAAAGACATGACAGCATGCAATCAAGTCATCATACTATCAATGTATCATGCTATCAATATATCATGCTAGCATTACATCATGCTATCATTACATCATGATAGCAATACATCATGATAGCAATACATCATGATAGCAATACATCA
>JBHPHB010000110.1:0-2500 GCA_042569985.1 Spirochaetota bacterium
CTTCGCAGGGAGAAGTAAAATTTCATAACAAATATTTCTAAAGCCAGGTCAAGAATTACAGTTTCCTTTATTCCCTGCAGCCATTTGGCCATCCTTTTGATGGCATATTTGGATGAAACAATTCTGTATTTATGTAACATCGATAAAAAAATACCCTCTGCCAAATTGAATGTGGATATAATTTTAGACTTGTATGCTTCCTTAACCAGCATCTTTCCAGTGTTGCCTGAAATTATAGTATTATCAAGATCAAATAACGCTATGTATGATTTATTATATAAATTCAATGAACTACTACCTTTATTTATTTTTTAAAATAATGATTTCCCTTAGGATTATATACTATTGGCATTTTCCCTGACAAAACAGATATATCATAGGAAGACGCAAAAAAAAGTTCTCCATCTATATGGTATGGAACTTCCTCGTTAAATTCAAGCTTCAGTTTATCTGTTTGATAATAGTGAACAGGTTCATCATCAAGGTGTTCACCCTTTGGAAGCTTCAGCAAAATCTTAATCCTGCCCAGTAACTTTGATTCATCTATCATGCAGACATCAATGAGTCCGTCATTAGCTATTGCCCTGGGAGTAAGATAGTAATCTCCTGCAAATCTTCTTCCATTGGCGATAGTATTGAGCAGACATTTATAGGTTCCATTTTTATCCTTCCCGTTTATATTAACTTCCTCTTCCCTGTAGAGAAAAAGAGTCTTTATAATATGCCAGATATACTTATATTTACTTCCGCCTTTAACCTTTTCGCCATCATTGTAATTTTCAGATGCAACCTGCGCATCAAAACCAAGCCCCATTCCATTAATAAAATATTTGTCATTACATTTCCCTACGTCCATGGGAATTATGTTATATTGAAAAAAGATTTTCCAGTCTTCTTCTGTAAAATGATCTGTAAATCCAAGAATCTGGATAAAATCATTGCCCGTTCCTGCTGCTATTGCTCCAAGGGTTATCCCATCATGACCGATAATGGCCTGTGTAACTTCGCTTATGGTGCCATCACCACCAACAGCTGCAATATTTTTGAAGCCATCTGCAATCCCCTTAGCCGCCAATTCTGTAGCATGGCCTTTTGACTCGGTATATACCAGATGTCCTTTAGTGTTATACTGCTTAAGTATTGCCGGAATTGTTTTGGACAGTTTCATTGAATACCCATTACCGGCTACAGGATTTACAATAAAAAGCCATTCTCTTTTCTCATTCATAAAATATCCTTTTAACGTTTTTTTTCTGTATCGATTCTCAATTCCGATTCTATAATATCATATACCATTTTAATGATTTTATCATCACTTTTTTTCTTTAAAAGTTGATTTTGAATCGGTTCATGAATAATTATTTCAGGTTTTGTACAAAAATCCATGAAAAACCTTGTTCTTGGCTTTAACTTGAAGAGCCCATTGATAGTTATTGGAAGAAGGTCCAGTTCCGTATCTCTTAATATATAAATAAACCCCTTCTTTAAATCCTGGAGTTTACCATCGTATGTCCTGGTTCCTTCGGGAAAAATTGAGATAGTTATAAAACCCGATTTAGAAATCGCTTCATTTATTGACTTTTTGGATCTTTCAGTATCACCGGGGAAAACAGGTATATAATCTGTTTTTTTCAGGAGATTCCCAAAAAAGGGAATACGAAGAAGGTATTCACGGCCAAGCCATGATACTCGCGGCTTAAAGGCCAGTATTCCAGGAATATCATAAATGCTGGTATGATTTGAGAGGAGAATATAATTTTTTGAATTATCCATATTTTCTTTACCCGTTATTTTCAGCCTTTTTCCCATTGCCCAGAAAAGGCTATTTCCCCAAAACCAGTGGACAAAATACAAAAATTTTTTAGATCGAATAAACAGGGCAGCTAAGGCCGCAAAAACACAGATGGCAGTTAGTATATACTGAAGTATATAAACAATTATTGTTAAAATTGTGAATAGTACTACCTTAACTTTACTCATATAATATCCATATCTTGACTGAATTACTACCAGGGCATGCTATTATTATCACCTAAGATTTTACTTGCATTTATGCGGTTAACATTTTTAATAACGCAATTTTCCAATCAATATCCTTGCTTATAATAAATTAATGCAAGTATAATTTTCCTATCTTCGGGTAGATGATATAAATAAGGTGAAATCATGAAAAGACTGTCATTACTCTTCCTAACAACCATAATTTTCCTTCCAGCTTTATCAAGTGGAAAGACTTTGGCCGGGGTTCATTTTTATTCTGATGATGAAATAAAAACAATTTTTAAAAAAATTCCCCGGGAGGAATATAAAAAAGTTAATAAAATCTTTTTAAAAAACATGAAAGAGTTCCATGGGGACAAAAAAATAGGTAATGATTTTACAATAGAAAAGCTCGACGGTAAAGCAGGCTGGGAAATAAATGAGAAAAGAGTCCTCCTGTCGTCATACTATGTAATTAAAGAAATAAATAACCAGCAGAATCTTCTTAACGGGCTTTATG
>JBHPHB010000110.1:7500-10039 GCA_042569985.1 Spirochaetota bacterium
ACACGAGCTGACGACAACCATGCAGCACCTCTACATCTGTCCGAAGAAGAGTGTATCTCTACACCTGTCAAATGCAGTTCAAGCCCAGGTAAGGTTCTTCGCGTATCATCGAATTAAACCACATGCTCCACCGCTTGTGCGGGCCCCCGTCAATTTCTTTGAGTTTAAGCCTTGCGGCCGTACTCCCCAGGCGGTATACTTAATGCGTTTGCTACGGCACTAGAGGTTAACCCACTAACACCTAGTATACAACGTTTACGGCGTGGACTACCGGGGTATCTAATCCCGTTCGCTCCCCACGCTTTCGCGCTTCAACGTCAGTTCTAGGCCAGAGAGCCGCCTTCGCCACTGGTGTTCTTCCAGATATCTACGCATTTCACCGCTACACCTGGAATTCCGCTCTCCTCTCCCGAACTCAAGAGAACCAGTTTTAGATGCAATTCATGGGTTGAGCCCATGGATTTCACACCTAACTTGATCCCCCGCCTAGACGCCCTTTACGCCCAATAATTCCGAACAACGCTCGCCCCATACGTATTACCGCGGCTGCTGGCACGTAGTTAGCCGGGGCTTTAGGCAGGTACCGTCATCACAGATAATATTACCATCTGCTTATTCTTCCCTGCTTATCGGACTTTACAACCCGAAGGCCTTCATCGTCCACGCGACGTCGCTGCGTCAGGCTTTCGCCCATTGCGCAAGATTCTTAACTGCTGCCTCCCGTAGGAGTCTGGGCCGTATCTCAGTCCCAATGTGGCCGTACACCCTCTCAGGCCGGCTACCCATCGTAGTCTTGGTAGGCCATTACCCCACCAACAAACTAATGGGCCGTGGACTCATCTCTGGGTGGTAGGCCCGAAGGTCCCCACCTTTAATGATTTATACATATGTTAAAACCATATTATTCGGTATTAGCTACCCTTTCAGGTAGTTATCCCCATCCCAGAGGCAGATTATCCACGTGTTACTCACCCGTTCGCCACTTTCCCCCCAATGCAAGCACTAGGGTTCTCGTTCAACTTGCATGTTTAAGACGCGCCGCCAGCGTTCGTTCTGAGCCAGAATCAAACTCTCCATAATAAATTGTTATATTATTGAAAATCTAATTCAAAAATTATTAAAAAATTGTTCTAAAGCAAAAAATAAAACTACTTTAATGATACTACTCAGTTTTCAAAGAACTATAAACTTATATTTTAAAAAAGCCAAGTACGGCTAATTCTTAATATCCTGTATTAAATAAAATTACTAAAAGTAATTTCCGGGCTGATGGAATAAAAAATCCCCAAAATTTTATCCAAATTGGAGATTCAAAATTTGAAATAACAATTCAAAAATCATGAAACAATAATTTGTTATAAAAAAACCATAAGCGGATTGAACATATATTTAAACGGCTTATATTAGTCAAGAAAATTTTATATTATTTTTTTTTTTATAAAAAAACCTGACATCCTGATAATTATACTATTAAAATTTACTAAAGTCAACCTAAATAATGATAATTTTAATATTTTCTACTGCTTTATCCAAATTGAATGATTACCCCTTTAAGCACTCACCAATCCAGTTTAGATAGGGTTCATGCCCACTTTCTATCATAATTGATATAACTTCTGGAACCTCATAGGGATGCAGCTCAATTATTTCTTTTCGGATATTATCAAATTGATCTTCACTGCTTTTTATAATCAATAACAGTTCTTTATCATTACATATTTCACCTTTCCACTTATAAATTGAAGTTATTTCCGGCAAAATATTTACACATGCAGCTAACCCATCATTTACAAGCTTATCTGCAATATCCGATGCCACTTCTTTTGTTGGAACAGTGCAAAATATAGTGATATAACTGCTCACTATTCTATTTTTTACTTCCTTTGTACCCTGCTATAAAAATCCCGGCCAATTCCACCTTCACAGTCTTCCTTACGGGAAGCTTATCAAAAATCTTTTCATCACACAAAAAATCCATGACCTGAGGGCCTATCTTTGCCTTTACTATGGGCATTTTTTTTAATTTATAAATCTTTGGTATTTGAGCCTGAACTGATTTTGGCATACTTGCTTCGGATACCTTTTTCATCTTTTTCTCGAGAACTAAAATAGATGTGGTTACCTTATGCTGATTCACAAGGGATTCCTGTTCAGTTACCTTTTTCTTATATTTTTTCCTTATTATATAAACAGCAACTCCCACAACAACAGCAACGATTCCAATAATAATGTATACATGATACCATTCCCATCTCATTGTATTGCCTCCAAATATCTCTTAAAACTAAAATCTGAATATTTATAATATAGCAAATTACGAAATGCAAGATTATGATTAGCAGTATTTAAGTCAAGAAAATAAGCTTATATTTAGAGCAAAAATAACCAATGTGATAGTGTTGTATTTATTCAACATTGTTGAATTTTTTTAACATATTATTAAGAAATAAATTAAAAAGAATAATTTATGCATACCTGTATCTCTTTATAAAAGTAAAACTTATTTAATATATTATCTAAATAACATGAATATTTATAG
>JBHPHB010000111.1:0-10024 GCA_042569985.1 Spirochaetota bacterium
GGAGAATCCACCTAGAAGTTTTTAGAAAAATGTCTAGACAACGGGGGTCAGTTCAAAAGTCCTGAAATGCCTGTGGAATTTCTCCTGGCTCCACTGTTGAATCATACCAGTGCTGCTGAGCAGTCATTATATCAAATGTTCCATCTATGATACTATACAAGTTTGTCCAATCAGTCTCATTGGCTTCGGGAAAATTTCTGGGGATGGGTGCTACTCCCACTTTATAACCCTGAAAGTGTTTCAGTTGCAGAAAATGGTCCATTATAGTATAGCCCGGTAAATAATCCTTGTGAGTTCCATTCTGTTCTATAAGCCCGAAAGAACTGCCAACCATGAAATCACCAATTTGAAAATCATGCATAAATATCCACACAGCAAACTCAAGCTTTCCAGTTGAATTTAATTCATCTGTAATTTCAGCAAATCTTGTTATAAAATCTGCCTGCGTATCAACTGAATTATTTGCATCTGGTATTAAGTTCTGCCTGGAATTCCAGCCAAATTCAGATATGCCAATCTTTTTATCCCTCAGGTTAAGCGGCAGGTTGTCATATATAACGTCATAATAGTTTTGAGGAATATCGGCCGGTTTAATATATTCAAATTCGGGGTAAGATGTAAAAACCAACAGATCCAGCTTGCCATCAAACTTTTCAAAAACATCCCATTGAGAAATACCGGAAAAACCAACGCCAGTGCCTAAACCCTTTAGCTGTTCAAGCTGAAAAGTAACAAAAATCATTGTTTCAGTGCAGTTCCCAGCGGATTTTATTTCATCATACAGTTTTTTGTAGAACTCCACAAACCTGTCAAAATCCTCGGGGTTTTTTGCATAGTATGTATTGACCTCAATGCCCAGGCCCAGGTATACCGGGTTATGGTGATTGCAAATATTCCGGGCAACTTCTCCGTATTTTTGTCTGGCAAGCTTATTGTTCCAATTATTTAGATTTGTATTAACATTTGAACCTGAACATGCAACAAACAATATTAATACTGAAAGTATATTTATTTTTGTAAAGTTTATCTTCATGGCGCTAAATTTATAATAATCCTGCATTCTTAATATAGAGTAAAAAAAAATATTTTTATAGTTTGATTATGTCAAGAACATCTTAAAATCACAAATGAGAAAAATCAGTAACAATTTATATGAGGGCCAACCTAAAGTCTTATTAAGCGCATTTTAAAAAATTATACTTTTGGAGGAATACCAATGAAAAAACTTTTTCTACTTTCAATCCTGATGATTTTTGCTTCTTCTGCATTCTTTTTATCAGCTTGTAAAAAAGAGATGAGTCATAAGCAAAACAAAAATGCAAAGGTTTTAGATTTAATAACTGGACAAAAAAAATGTGCCGTCGGAGGCGAGGATATCAACAGGGCTTTTTATAAAGTATATAAAGGTAAAGTTGTATATTTTTGCTGTGACGGCTGCAAAAATCGCTTTGATAAAGAACCTGAAAAATATATGGAAAAATTAAAAGGTGTAAATCTACCTGATGCTCCCAGTAAGATGTAGAGTTTCAAGACCATGTAGCACCGTATTTATTTTTCATTTTCCCTGATATTTTAATAATAAATGTTATTTTTTTAACCAGACCAAAGTGATGCATCAATAATCAGACCAGAAACCAATATCCTATTGCACTTTATAGTCAAAAGTAGTGTAATTTATTTTGTCTATGTTCTACCGGTAATTTTCAATCAATTAACTTGACTAAACTGTTAAAATATATTTATTTAATCTAAACATTATAAATAATCATTATATTTGAGAGGGAGATTAAATGACCAACAGAAAATTTCTAATTATGATAATCAGCATTTCCATGGCCGTTTTCACTTTATGCAAAAATGAAGTTAAGATAATTATTGATGAAGATTTACTGCTATCGTCCCAACAGATAGATGATAATGCCTGTTTGTATGCCCAGTACCGCTTCGGGGATATCAATGAAACATCAGGTATTAATGTTGTTTCAATTGATGAGGGAACTAATTTTATTACTTCAAAAGCAACAGTTGATAACAATCCAGACACTGTAACAGCAAGATTCGGATTTGAGCAGGGTACCCATAAAAATGTTTCCGGAAAAAAACTAAACACAATCTTAATGTGTAAAACGCGTACACCCGAAGCCATTAAATATATTACAGAAAACAACTATACCGTTAACGACAATTCTCCCGGCACATGCAAGGAAATCAACCAGTATATATACGAACAAACCAGGACCCTTTTAACTGACGAGGAGAGGATAAAGTATGACACAGAAGGCAAGCAACTTGTATTTGGAAATGATACCATTGACGGTAGCGGTGAAACATGGCTTCCAACTGACCCGTTTTCATTAATTACTGACTCCGGCACTGATTTAAATATCTCTTCAGCATCACTTGTAAGTGATTTTGATGCTGACATTTCCGATAATTCCTCAAATCCGGCAAGAAATACGGTGGGTGTAAAATACTGCAAACTTATTTCCTCCCAGAATTTTCTTGCATGGATGCTCATCGGTGCCTTTAAAGACAGTGACAATTTAGTTGAATCAGACACATATGGATTGTCCTGCAGTGATATAGATTCTTCCAGGGGCAGCTGTTTGTTTACTTTTACCGGTGGAAACGAGACTTTTCAATTTTGCGAAGATTATGTAGGGACTGATTATACGGGCGGTGTTTCAGGAAGCGCAAGATCCAAATGTCTTAATGAGCGCCTTGGAACTTATGTTGACGGAGTTGCCTGTTCAGACAGAACGGATATAACTGACGAAATTTCCGGAATATGCGCAATAGATGAAACACCCAAAGGTGCTTATACCTGGACATTGTATTTTCCTGATGTTCAAGAAGATTGCCCCAGAAGATTTATGATATGTGAATAGAGACGAATGATATGCAATTTGTTACTAATGACCCCGTCTCTAAAGTCGGGGTCATTATTGATAGCCCGAAAATCAACGAACCTCGAATGGAATTATTTAACATTGTGTTAAAACTTTGATTGCTAAACAAAATATTTAATTACTTAATACAATATACATATCTATTTAAAGGAAAAATTAAAACAATACACATTCTAATGCTAACCTTACTGTTTTCACTGTGATTGGTGTTACTGCTGCAGAAGAAATTATTGATGCCATTAAAAATTTTTATAAAAGCGAAAATATGTTAAATGTACTATGGGATCTTTCAAAAAGCAACTTTGATAGTTTGAGGCCAACTGATATTGAAAGTATTGTTGCTATTCAATCAAAATATAAGGACATACGAAAGGGCGGGAAAACTGCAATTGTAGCGCCGGAAGACCTTCACTTTGGCCTCTCAAGGATGTATCAAATCCAGGCCGATTTGCACAAGCAGTCTTTTAAAACACGTGTATCCCGAACCACCGAAGAAGCACAACAGTGGCTGCAGAATAATAAAACTAATTGCTTAAAACAAAAACCATGCAAATTCATTCACCTGCAATCAATTTAAAAACTGTTGCAATTATGCTCCACCTTTGAATTCATTCAGCATCTCAACGAGGATTGCAATATGATCAGCCAGCAATTTCACTGCCATATCAGGATCATTCATTCCCTTTAGAGACATGTAATATTCAGCTACAAGTTTTCGGATTCGCTGATCAATGGCAAGCGCACTTTTCAAATTTTGTTCACTCATTTTTAACCTTCCTTAATTACGGGCACCTCTAAAAACTACTTTTTTCATTAATAAACAATGCAAAAAAGTGGTTTTTACATATGTTTCTGCCCGGAAGGAGACATCCTATTATAGTTTTTAGAAGTCTCCTTATGTAAACCAATTTACATTTTACCGTTCAAATCAGACATTAAACCTGAAACTGATTATATCACCATCCTGCACATGGTAATCCTTTCCCATGACATGCTGCTTACCTGCTGATTTTACTGCTTCTTCGTTTCTTAGTTTTTGCATATCCTCAAAACGTATAACCTCAGCCCTGATAAAACCCCTTTCAATGTCCGAGTGGATAACCCTTGCTGCTTCCGGCGCAGTGGCATTATCATTAACAAGCCATTGCCGTACTTCGTCTTTTCCCACGGTAAAGTAGGAAATAAGTCCCAGTGATTTCATTAATATTTTTGTTAGTAAATTTAATGCGGGTTTTACAATTCCCGATACCTTCATGAATTCAATTCGGTCCTCTTCCGTATCGAGGTCTTCAATTTCATTTTCAAGAGCAGCGCAAACCTGGATAAAGGACACCTTGTTTTTATCGTGCTTGTCAATTAAACTTTCAATTATTGATTTTGAATTTAAATCTTCATCTGAGCAGTTAACAACTACCAGCATCTCCTTTAAAGTAATTAAAGGATAACCATGTATTATCTTGTTTTCCTCTGATGAAAGAATGCATGTCCTCAGTGGTTTGTCCGATTCCATATGTTCCTTAAAACGCAAAAGCAGTTCCTTTTCGCCCGGTTTCATCTGGCCCTTGCCTTTCTTTTCGCTGTCAGCTATCCGCTCCAATCTCTTTTCAATAAATATCATATCATGGAGAATGAGCTCCCCGGTAATCTCATCAAAATCACGCTCAACACAGACAGTTCCCGACGGGTGGTATACCGAATCATCAGAAAAAGAGCGGATTACCAGGCACAATGCATCATATAGGGCAATGTCAGTAAATATCTTCCCTTCCTGAATTATCCTTTTATCAAGGTCCGGAAGTAGTTCAACATCTATCCTGGCGGGTGTTTCTTTCTTTGGCTGAAACAACTCAACAAGTTCATTAAAACGCCGGTCTCTTATATCTGCCTTCCCCGGAATGGATTCCTGTTTCTCCGGATTTAAAACTTCAACGCTGTTTCCAGTTAAAAGTTTAAAAAGTGTCTTTTTGCCGCACATGGGCAATCCCATCAATCCAATTTTCATTGATACACCTGAGTTAATAATAGTTTTAAAGAATGACCATATAATTTTTGTCATTCAATATTGGCAATAGTTTTTTGGATAATATCTTTCTGAAAATGTTTTATTGAAAAATCTGTATTTTTTCTTCTTGCATTTTTTTATATAATATTTATAATAAAGTTGTTTAAATTAACAATTATATCTTGTCATTTTACTAATGATAAATCGGATTTATCTTTTGACAGACATATATTATAAAAACAAGGAGATTCAAATGAAAGTAAAGATCACTGAAAATTGCATGGGAGATCGAAATTGCAACAATTTATGTCCCGAGGTTTTCGAATATGATGAAGACCATCTTAAATCTATTGTAAAATTTGACGAAATACCGGAAGAATATAAAGAACTTTGCCGCCAGGCTGCAAAAGAGTGCGGAGCTGAAGCAATTGAAATTGAGGAATAAGATTTAAATTTTAAAAACATATGACTGGAGCATTATGGGAAAATTCAGAGATAGTGAAACTGCAAAAAATTTACTGACATCTTACGCCCTGGAATCACAGGCAAACAGCAGGTACCTCTTTTTTGCAGACAAGGCAGAAAATGACGGATATATTCAGGTTTCCCGGATTTTCAGGGATACTGCCGCTCAGGAACTGGAACATGCCCTTCTGTTTTTTAAGTTTTTCAATGGCGGTGAACTGGAAATAACTGCCACCTTTCTCACCGGCGTAATAAAAAGCTCATATGACAACCTCATATCCTCAGCTGGCCTTGAACACAATGTTGGCGGCACACTATATCCTGGTTTTGCAAAGGCTGCAAGGGAAGAAAATTTTGACCGCGCCGCCGACCTATGGGATTCAATAACTGTAGCCGAAAAACATCACGAGAAGGTCTTTAATGCCCTTGCTGAAAACATAAAATCAAAAAGAATATTTCAGCGGGACAAATCATCTGTCTGGCAATGCACAAATTGCGGTTATCTCCATGAAGGAAAGGCAGCCCCCGAGAAATGCCCGGCATGCGTTCGGCCCACCGGTCATTTTGAATTGCTATGCGAGAATTGGTAATATTTTTAACATTCCCATTCTAACTATTCGAAAACTGCTGTCTCAAATTCAACAATTTTAAGTCACCCTTAATAAATTTGAACTAAATCATTTTTTCCTCCATATAATGTTACTTGACAACTGCAATATATTTTTATAAATTTCAAAATCAATTAAATTAGTAAAAGAAGGAATAAATAAAATGAAGGCATTGTATAGAAACATAATCGCGAAATATGGCAAATCATCATATGAATTAAAGGGCAAGGTGCGCACCTTCTTTTTTTTCAATGTCACACTCATCCCCATTCTACTTATTTTCATTATTGTTCAGAATATAGTAACAAAACGTGACCTTTTCCAAATCCTTAACATTGTAATAGTTGGAGTTATTGTTATTATTCTCTTATCAATTATTTTACTCTACTTTGGTTATTTTAATACGGCAGTTACATTATTTCTTCTGCTTGTTATCATTGGGTTATTTTTTAATTCCCAGGGAACGGCTAAAACAGGTTCAACAGGCAGGTTCATGTCCAGTCACTTTGCCTTTATCCTGCCAATTGTTTTTTCCACCCTCTTTTCCACAAGACGAATGCTTATTGCTGTATCAGTAATGAGTTTGGCGGTTATGGGGTATAGTTTAACCACATCACATTTATTGGTTCCCGGCGAAAAGGGAGTAATAATCTCATCAACATCCTTTGCCATGGTCCTTACTTTTGTCCTTGGACTTCTGCTTAACCGTATCAATGACACCGCGAAAAAGCTGAGAATGGAAGACCACGTGGAAAAAGAAGAACAGCAGATGGATGTCAACCGCGAACTCCTGTCATCTCTTGTTTCGCTGTCAGATAACCTGGACGGAGCATCAAAACAGCTTTCAGTCAGTTCCGACTCCTTTTCGGAAAACCTGCAGAAACAGTCTTCATCCATAGAGGAAATAAGTGCCACAATTGAAGAAATTTCAGCGGGATCGGAAAAAGTGAGCAACCGCACCGATAACCAGCACAAGTCCATGGAAATTCTCTCTTCACGAATAGGAGAACTAAATTCTATAACGAAAAGCATTGCCGGGCATGTTGAAGACGCAATGAACAGGACATTAAATATCACAGAAGATGCCCGGACGGGCCAAAAGTTTGTTACCTCCATGAATGAAAGAATGGAGGGAGTGAACAGCGCTTCCCAGGAGATGACAGGAATACTAAGTATAATTAATGATATATCCGACCAGATTAACCTCCTGTCTCTCAATGCATCCATCGAGGCTGCCCGTGCAGGTGAAGCAGGCCGTGGTTTTGCTGTCGTGGCAAACGAAATCGGCAAACTGGCGGATCAGACATCCACCAGCGTTAAAGATATAGACAGGCTTATTAAAATGACGGAAAATGAAATAAAGGGTAGTCTCAAGATGGTCAATGTAACGGTCCATGGCATTGGTGATATTATTAAAGGTGTGGAAAACATCAATAAAATGATAATCGAGATCAGCAATGAAATGGGTAAACAGGTTTCATCCAGTGAAGTGGTTATATCTGAAACTGAAAAATCAAAGCAAATATCAGATGAAATCCGGGTATCCGCGGAAGAACAGAAAACTGCTGCCCTTGAAATAGTTAACGCAGTTGCCTACATCAATGAAATTTCTCAGAACAATGCTTCCAGTGCAGAGGAGATTTCTGCAAATTCAGATGATATTGCAAATATGTCCAGCGAGGTGAAGGGAAAGATTGATTCGTTTAAATTGGATTAATTATTTTTCAAATATTACTTTTTCTTTTTTATTGGCCTGCAGCTTTTTCCCGATACCCTGCCGGCAGCATTAAACGATATGTAACAGCTTTCCTTTTTATTATAATATGACCAGCTCACACTTTTTTTTGGACTGCCCTTTTTTCCCACACTCATTGTATAACGTGGGCGCCCCATAATACTCTGCACTTTCTTTTTGTTCATTCCGTATCTTATTTTTTGTAGCCGCAGGCTCATCACATACTCAGTCTCAAAAAGCATTGATGTTAAGCCCCACCGCGATAGTGATACGTTAAGTGAATGTGTGCTTCCCCTGTTGAGCCGCACAGTGGTTGAACGTATTAAAAATGGTTTATCTTCGGATTTTCTGATTTTAACTTTAACAGTATGTTTCCCGGGAATTAATACATAGAGACCATGCGGTGGTACTTCTTTATTATCTATTGCAAGTATATTGCAATTTTTATTTTTTTCAGAAAATTTAAGTTTACTTGTGATGAGCGTATTTTGATTACTGCTTAACTTATTGTCGGGAATGTCGGTGAGGTTTATCATGCCCGTTGAGGCACAGCTGATAATAAGAATTATTCCAAATAATGGCAGTAATATCAGTTTTTTCATAAACTCCTCCAAAAATTTTAATTGTTATTAGAGATATCGAATTGATGGATTTATGTCAAGCATGAATTGATAATTGATCTAATTTTGAATAAACAGATTCATATAATTCAATAATAACTTTTATATAATATATTGTTGGTTTTCTTTTATAGTTCTTTCCATCCAGCTAGCTGCCTTATTGCTCAATTCTTGTATATCTTCTTTAAGTATAATATTTCCCTCTGATTGCTCAGGAGGTATTATTGGTTTTCCCACTACCAAAGTGATTTTTATCCAGTTTGGCCTCATGAGTTTACCCAATATTTTTCTCCTCTTTAATATATATACCATGGGAACAATCGGGGCCTGGTGTCTACACGAAAGGTAAAATGCTCCTTTGTGAAACCTGTGAATAGTCTGGCTCAGGTGGACAAGATCTCCTTCTGGCAAAAAATGAATATGCCTCTTGCGCTTTAATGCTTCCCCCACGGGTGGAGATATTAATTTCAGCCCCTTCCCTTCTCCCGGTATTGGGAAGCACCTTAGTATTCTTAGAATACGACGGATATATGGTACTTCAAAATTTCTCTGAGCTACGGAAACATGCAAATATTTTGGGAAAATTACTAAATGTGCAAACACAGTATCAAAATAATGACAGTGGTTTGAAATAGTAATACAACCCTGTTTTTTGAGAATTCCCAGGTTTTTTCGGCCAACTACAGAGAAACCAAAAAATATTGCACATAATATTACAAAAAAGTAAGTTATGAGATAGGGAATAATTGTTAATAGTTCAAACCACCAATGAAAATAAATAAACTTAAAGGGTTTATTAAAATCTATCCTTTTGATATTTTTTACCTGTATTATCTTTTCTTTTGGAATTTCGGGCCTTATATTACTATTCATTCTTTTAACCTAATACTGATTGGACACCGGAATATTGTGGTTTCCCAAATCACTTACGGACATGTCCTTATAAAACTCTTCCATGTTTGACAGTTGTTTTTCCAGCTCTTTAACATTAAAACTTGTTAACTCATCATAAAAAGATTCCATTTTAGTAATACACTTATCAAAACGAAATCTGTCAGCCATCATAAGAAATAATTGCTTCAATTGAAAAAGCGTTTCCCTGTTTTCATACCAGTAGTCAATCTTATCACCAAGGGAAACAGCATCATCCATTTGAAAAACAAACCTCTCATCAGGGGCAAATTGCGGTGCAGCGCTATATGGCGAATTACCGATAAGGCAGGGAAGTCCGCATCCTATCGCTTCAAGGCAAGACAGGCTTTCCAGTTCAACAACTGATGAATGCAGATAAAGGTCGGAAGTATTCAGATAGGACATTTTTTCCTCATGAGTTGCATATCCAATTACTGGTTTTACAGGTAATTCTTTTCCCATTTGAACAAGTTTTTCCGTATCTTCTCCTTTACCGCAAAGCAATAGTTGTATGTTGTCTTTATATTTTGAATTAATTACACCCTTTATCAGCAAGTCTTGCCTTTTCTCCATTGCATGGCGTCCAATATTTAGAATTACAAATTTATCGTTCATCCAATTTGGGCGTTCCCATTGAGATGGACAGTATTCCTCTGGAATGCCATTTGATATTACCCTAAAATGCGCATTAACGCCATTATCAGCCAATAATTTTGCAGCAAAATCGGAGGGGCGCCCACGTTATACAATGAGTGTGGGAAAAAAGGGCAGTC
>JBHPHB010000112.1:0-9948 GCA_042569985.1 Spirochaetota bacterium
GGGCTGCCACAGGGATAAATTACTACCTGTCACCTGACTGGTCAAAGTTAGCAGATCCCCAGGTATGGCTCGCGGCATACGGGCAGATATTTTTCTCCTTATCAGTGGGTTTTGGAACTATGGTTGCTTACTCATCTTTTATGCCCCGCGATACAGAGCTTCCAAATTCTGCAGCAATTACTTCGTTTGCTAACTGTGCATTCAGCTTTATGGCTGGTTTTGCGGTTTTCAGTGTGCTGGGATACTTTGCTTTTGCAGCTAATCTGCCTATTGAAAAGGTGGTAAAATCCGGTCCGGGCCTGGCCTTTGTAATCTATCCGGCCGCACTTGCAATGCTTCCCTTCTGGGTCAAGTTCTTTGCCTTTCTGTTTTTTATTACACTCCTTGCAGTGGGTATCGATTCGGCATTTAGCCTGCTTCAAACGGTAAGTGCAGCCCTAAGCGACAAGTTTGACATTTCCCGCACAAAAGCAACAACAGCTGTTTCGGTAATCAGTTTCATACTTGGAATACCCCTGGCAACGAGTGCGGGGTTATTCTGGCTCGACATTATAGACCATTTTATTATGAGTTACTTGATAACAACAGCTGTTATTATGGAATGCATTGCCGTTGGATGGATTCTGAAATCAAAAGTTTTTATTAAAGAAGTTAACCGAACAGCGGAGATAAGGCTTGGAAAATCATTTTCTTTTATGATCAAATTTTTTACTCCTTCAATCCTTATTGTAATTATTGTTTTGTCATTTATTAAGGAGATTCAGAAGCCATATGAAGGATATCCCATTTCAGCAATACTCATTCTTGGAGTGGGATTTATTGTGCTCACCATAATTGCATCGATTATTCTCTCCAGTGTCAAGAATAAGAATACCGAACAAAAGGAAGAGGAAGTAAGGCGGGCAAATAAAATGGAGGAGGTGGTCTGATGGAAGCAAAAGCAATTGTCATGGCACTGATAGGTTTTTTCCTGCTCTATGGCGGTTTTACATGCTGCGTGGGTATAGCCTGGTATCATGGCAGGAATCAAAAAAGAAAAATGGAGAATAATAAAGAAATTAGTGAGTATGATAATAATTGATATTTAAAAAATAAATTCCCGGTAATATGATATTAAAAAAAGACGGATCATCCCCAATTCATGCTATAATTATAATTGTATTTTCAGCAATATTACTTCAACTTATTGGCCGCTATTATGCTTTTTCGGTTTTTAAAATTGGAAGCCATTTTTACTCGTTATGGGTAATTTTAAGAATAGTAATTCCCGTTGTGCTGATTATGATTTTAAAAATACCCCTGTCTTCTATCGGTTTGGGATTACCTGAGATTGACAGGAAGACCGGCAAGGGCCTCCTGGCAATTTTAATCCTGCTTATATTGGCATTCATTGGAATATATTTTTTCCAGGATTATATTAAATTCTACTCAAATCTTTTCCATTCACCCGGCGGCAGTAAGCTTTCCAGGTTTTGTAATTTCATGATATTTACAAGTTCCACACTCACCGGATGGGAATTCCTCCACAGGGGTTTTTTGTTGATGGGAATTTTTTATGTTCTCGTGAAAAGGGAAAATATTCCTGAAGATTCAGCTAAGAGGATTGCAATTTGTATTGTCTGTGTATTTGAAGTTGTTTTCCATTTTATAAAACCAGGCATAGAAGCCCTTGGACTTCTCATTGGTTCTCCCATTTTAAGTTACATCGCCTTTCGGACAAAAAGTATCTGGCTGCCCTTTTTAATTCACCTGTTTGTAGAGTTGTTGTTTATCTTTGTGCTGTTACTGCATTGATCTGGTGAGTTTGTAGAACTGAAATTAATCAGTGTATATTTTTAATTGGCAGTTTGATTATAAAATTAGCACCTTTGCCGGGGCTTGATTCAACAGACATCTCACCCTGATGGTTTTCGGTGATAATAAAATAAGAAACCGATAGACCAAGCCCAATACCTTTACCAATCGGTTTTGTTGTGTAAAATGGTTCAAAGACTCTTTTGCGCACATCTTCATTCATGCCAGGACCGTTATCTTTAATTTCTATACGGGCATATTCACCATCTTTCAATATTTGCAGTGTAATCCTTGAGGGCTTTTTCATATCTTCCCATTCTGTCATTGCTTCAGCACCGTTTTTTAAAATATTTAATAACACCTGCTGTATCCTTGAACTGTCACATGGTATAGCCGGGACATTTCTTTTATATTTTCGAATAATTTTAATATCACGGAAATCGTATTTTTTCTTTAAGTCATAATCACTCTCAGCAAGTTCCAGGGTGCTATCAAGGAGTTCACTTAAGTGGAATGGCTCAAATTCATAAGTACTTTTTCTGCTGAAGCTGAGCATGTTTTGGACAATTTTTGCTGCACGTTTACCCGATTCAAATATGTTATCAATAATATCTGGAATATTGCGTTTTTTCATATATGAAGATATTACATCCATATCAGTGCCAACTTTTTCAGCTACTTCCATGTTCTTGTATATATCAGTTGTAAGCCTGTTATTCAATACCTGAAGATTCTGGAGTATGCCGGCAAGGGGATTATTTATTTCATGTGCCATTCCGGCTGCAAGGCCGCCTACTGAGAGCATTTTCTCGGATTGAATCATCATCTCTGCAAGGCGCACTCCCTCGGTGACATCATCAATACGAATTACGGCACCATCAATACCGGTAGCCATTAAAGGATAAACCGTTATATCTGAATAATTATTTTCCCCATCAATTTCTTTTCTGACCCTTTCGATTTTTAGGGTCTTTCTGTTTGATACTGATTCTTTGATCTCTTCAATTTCCTGTTCCAAAAAGGGAAGAACATCGAGAATCATTTTTCCTTCCGCTTCCTCTGCAGTTATGCCTGTGGCACTTTCAGCTCCATTGTTCCACTGTGTGATATTCCCCTGCATATCTACTCCGGCAATAATAGATGGCATGGAGTCCAGTATATTTTTAAGATAATTCCTCAGATTGATTAACTCATCTTCAACTAATTTGCGGTCAGTGATATCACGGCCTTCTGGTATGAGGAGTACAACCTTTCCATTTTCATCCTTTATCGGTTTAATAGAAAAATCGATAAAATGCAACTTCCCGTCTTTTGCC
The DNA here is from genome assembly GCA_042569985.1 of Spirochaetota bacterium. Lineage (GTDB taxonomy): Bacteria > Spirochaetota > UBA4802 > UBA4802 > UBA5550 > JBHPHB01. The sequence continues at coordinate 3,111 of JBHPHB010000112.1, forward strand.
CGATGAAAGGTTTCAAGACGGACCAGTTCTCCTTTTGCAGCTTTACTAACTGATTCCCTTAATTTTCTCTGCAATTCCTTTGAATGAGCCCACCATATTGTTTCCCAAATAGGTTTTCCAATTACATCGTGCTCTTCAACGACTGCAAAATCTAAAATGGTTTTATTGGCTTCAGTAAGAATTCCATCGGGAGTCATAAGCCCGATAAACTGGAATGTTTGATCAAAAATTGCCCGAAAGAGGCGATCCCTGCTTTTACTCAGCTCCTCTTCGGCCCGTTTCCGTTCTGTAATATCTGTTACTACATTGCCAAAAAACAGGGGGTTTCCTTCAGAGTCTTTGAGAAGGAAAAGGCTATTCTGTGTGGGTACCTCTTTTCCTTTCGTTGAAAGAATGGTTAGCTCACCGGTCCATATTCCCTCTTTTAGAATTATTGGGAAAATCTCATTTGCCAACATGTGTTTCATGTCTTCAGGATAAAGACTCAGTACTGATTTACCATACAGCTCCTCGGGATTTTCAACCTCGAGAATTCGGCAAAGTGTCTTATTTAAAAATAATATATTACTATCAAGGTTTGCCCAACCTAAACCCTCACCGGATTCCTCAACAAAATTTTGGAAGAAAAAACTTTTCTCGAAAAGCTCTGCATTTTCCATGGAAATGGCAGCCTGTGTAAGCAATACCTGGAGCATTGAAATACTATCTTCAGTAAATGCATGCGTAACAAGATTATTTTCCAGATAGAGAACACCATATACTTCATCCATATACTGAAAGGGTGTACACAGGATTGATTTGATGTTATTATCTTGAATATATGGATCTTCACTATATTTACCTTCATGTATGGCATCATGAATAATTACATTATTGCCGCTATTAAGAACATAGTTTATAATGGGTATGCATAAATCCTTTGACTCTTCAATTTGGATTGGCTTAAAAGTTTTAGTGGGGTCTATATTATTTTGAGATTGGACTTGAATAAAAACTTTATCTCTATCTTTACGGATGAGAAATCCTTTTTGTGCTCCCGCATTTTCAACAATAATTTGAATTATTTGGCTTAATAGTTTTCTTAAATTAATTTCACCGGAGATTGCCTGTGAGGCCTTTATTACCGACATCAGGTCCAACGATTGAATGTCTGTGCTTGAATCTAATGTATCATCTGCTGATTTCTTTTGTTCCCTGTCTTTGCTGGTAATTTCTGCATATGAAGAAAATGAAATTATTTCTCCGTATTCTTCATCCATTGATTTGACTTTTACTATTGCTCCCCATTTTTTATAAAGATAATAGGATTTATGCATATACATTGCTGCGATTTCTTTTCTCCCAAGGGATATCCAGAATTTTGCATAAAGCTCGTTTGCAAGTGCTTCAATTTGCATGAATCCGTTTTGACCGGCTAATGATATAGAATTTTCATAATGCTCCATAGCCTCAACAGTTTTGTCTTCAATTTTTAAGCGTTCAGCTGTAACAAGTTCATTCTGGCTTTGAAAATTTTCAGGGCAGCTGTCTGACCAATTTCTAATTTTTATTTGACAGTCATCAATTAATTGCAGATATTCTTTTTTCTCATTCGTTTTTGAATCAGCATAGAGTGCCATCATGCTTATGGCGCGAAAAAAATATACATCAAAAGCTACAATTTGTCCGGGGCTGAATTGCAAAAAGTTTTCTGCTTCCTTTAATTGCTCTATGGCAACTTTGTATTTACCATAAAGAAATGATACTTTTGATTTTAATGAATAAAACCATGAAATTGACATGAGGGCGGTGATCTTAGCTTCCTTTAAGAACTGTTCTTCATTAAATCCTTCAGAATTAAAGGTTTTATTGTTATCTGTCTTTCCAAGAAGATTCATTGCATATTGGATAAATGGTTTTAGAGTGTGACAGACAAGCTCATTCCTGGCTCTTTCACTAACTGTGTAACACTCCCTGACACTCTTTAAATAGTCATTTAATTCTATACCTATAAATGTATGAGAAAAAGTCAGGGGAGCCCGTGTGTATGTGGACCATTGAATATCACCCGATTCTAATCCAATTTTATATCCATATTGAGCGATTTCCAAATTGGATTGTACAGGTTTTCGCCAGTGGTTGATACCGGCTGTAAACATATGGGCTGCCATGGCAATTTGCGGGCCAATCATATACTTTTTTGCTAAATTCAGCCCGAGATTTCCAAATTGATAACCCATTTCATATTTGCCCTGGGCTGTCATAATGATTCCAAGAAAGCTATATCCTGCGGGAGATGTTGGTGCGTTTCCATGTTTAATTGAAAGATTTACCAAGCTTCCTGCACAATATAATAATAATCCGGGATCAACATAATAGGTCAATGGAAGCAATGAAGACAGAATATTTATCTGGCTCATTACCTGGAGGTCTTCATTCTCAGGGAGGTCAATTAGTGTGTTAATTTTTATCTCTTTAAGGTCTACAAAGATTTCATTAAGCAATGATTCAACTTTAGGCATAAGATTATCATCAATAATCGGGAAATCCATTCCCACGAGTTTTAATGCCTCCCTCCCAATATCAATTGCTTCAGGATACTTTGATATAAAGGAATATTGATTGATTTGGAGAATGCAGACATTGCTCTTTTCAAAGTTAGTTTTTGATTTATCAAGAAGGATTTTATATAAATCACCGGATTCAGTAAAATTTCCCACAAGAAATTCAACCTCTGCCCGTGAATAATACAGGGCATGGGTTAAATTATAATAATTTTCCCATTTGTCATCAGGTAAAAAATCCATACCCATGGCCAGGTGGTTTTTGGCAATATCATAGGCGGCTGATTCCTTTGCCTGCTTGCTTGATTTAAGGCTTAATTCGGCCAGTCTTATTTTTTCATTTCTATCAGTAATCAGATCACGCCCCTTATTTAAATGACTGAGTACATCAAAAATGTTTTCTTCCAATTCAGCCTTTGAATAATTTAGCAGCAAGAGACGGCCTATGTGCAGGTGCATTTCCTTTTTCTTATCAACGGGAATCATAGAATATGAAGCCTCTTGAACACGGTCGTGAATAAAATGATACCTGTTAATAAATTGAAAAATCATGCCCTCGTTCAGGGCAGAATGTAAGAGCTTAATAACATCGTTCTGAGATTTACCGGATACCAATACAAGTGTGTCCAGGATGAAACTGTTCCCAAGCGAGGAAGCCAGTTTTAAAAAATCTATCTCAGTTTTTGATAGCTGGTTTATCCTTTTTATAAATAGATCTACCACATTGTCAGTTACCTTCAGTTTTTCTATACTTTTCATGTTCCATTGCCATGAGTCTCCCATTGTTGCATAGGAGTGAGGCCTGGAGAATGTTAATAATTGATCACTATAAAGTGACAGCAGAAAGGACTTTATAAAAAAGGGATTTCCATTTGTCTTATTGTGAATTAACTTTGCCAGTGGTTTTGATTTTTTCAGAGGACACATAAGGGTATCTGCTATTAACCGATTTACATGTTCTGGATTTAGAGGTGAGAGTATACAATTGCTAACAGTAGCCTTTCCTTCCTGTATCTCTTTAAGGGTTATCATGGTTGGATGTGAATCATCGACTTCATTGTCCCTGTAAGCACCAACGATAAGAAGATAATTTATATTATCATTGAGCACAATATATTTAATGAGGTTCAGGCTCGCTGAATCTGCCCATTGCAGATCATCAAGGAAAATAACCAGGGGATGTTCTTTTTGAGTGAACACTTTTATAAAATTTATAAAGACCATGTTGAATCTGTTTTGGGTTTCTGCCGGGGCAAGGTCCCGGACAGGCGGCTGTTTTCCAATAATAAGTTCAACTTCAGGTATAACATCAATAACTACCTGTCCATTTGGGCCGAGAGCAGTTAGCAGTTTTTTTCCCCAACTTTTAATTATCTCATTATCTTCACTCAGTAATTGCCTTACAAGGCTTTGTAATGCCTGGGTAAGCGCACTGTAAGCAATATTTCTTTTTAGCAGATCATATTTTCCTGAAATAAAATATCCTTTTTTTAATGTAACAGGTTTATAAATTTCATTGACAAGTGCTGATTTTCCTATTCCTGAATAACCGGATATAAGGAATAATTCAATGGGGCCTTTGCTTGCCCTGTTGAATGATTCCATTAATTGGGCTATTTCATTTTCTCTTCCATAAAGTTTTTCCGGGATAATAAACTTTTCTGATATGTCCTGATTGCCAAGGGGAAACTCCTTGATTATACCTTTCCTGGCAAGTTGGTTCATGCATTCATTTAAATCATGTTTAATACCCCCGGTACTCTGATATCTTTCTTCGGGATTCTTTGACATAAGTTTCATAATCATCTTTGATAGCGCAACCGGGATATCCCGGTTTATTTCATGGGGTGGAGTGGGTTTTTTTGCAATATGAGAGTGAACCAGTTCAATTGGATCGTCGCTGTCAAAGGGAAGCCGGGTTGTTAAAATATTATACAGGGTGATACCTAGTGAATAAAAATCTGTTCGGTAATCAAGTGGCCTGTTCATCCTGCCTGTTTGTTCCGGAGAGATAAAGTTAAGTGTACCTTCAATCCTTGCGGGAACTATTGTAGATTGGATTTCTTTTTGTATTACAGTTGATAAGCTGAAATCTGTTATTTTAACTTCAATTGTTTCAGGATTAATTATTATATTGGATGGCTTTATGTCCTTATGTATAATGTTGTTATTGTGAATTGCTTCTATACCGGACACTATCTGTTTGGATATATTTAAAAAATCTTTCAGCCCTACGGTTTCAGTTTCTAAATATATTTTTAGATTCTGTCCTCCAAAATCCTCTTTTATTATTGCTATTCTTTTTTCAATATTAATTAAGTCATAATATTGAGTAATATGTTTGCTGTTAAGGAGTTTGCCAATCTCAAAATCATGATTTATCTTTTTTAGTTCAGTGTCTAACGGCAATTCTCTGGCCTGGGTCTTAATAACAACGGTTAAACCATCATCCTTACGAATACCACTGAATATATTTGTTCGTTTGTTGGAATATATTTTACCGGTTATTTCATATCCTTCAATATTGATCATTATATTTCCTAGACAATTATATTAAAATTGCACATTTTTAATATTAGTGATTTTTCCAATATCATAGTGTATCATTATAATTTCGTAAATGTCAATTCTTAAAATATTGTTTTATGAATTAATATATCCATATTGTCTGTTTAAAAGTGGATTGATTGTGGTTATCTGGTTGTACTTCAAAAGGCAAATAAGCATGTTAAGCAGCCCCCCTTCAGGTTGGGGGGCCCAATATGGTTTTAATGATAATTAATCTACCTTAAAAAACTTTTCCTTTGGAACACCGCATACGGGACATTTATCAGGAGGGTTATCTTTTACTGTGTTTCCGCAAACTTCACAAACATAAATATCACCTGCCGGCAAGTCACTTCCTGATTTTAATGAATTAAGTGCCTCTGCATACATACCATGATGAATTTCCTCTACTGCCATGGCATTCTTAAAGGTAATTATTGCCGCGTTGTTTCCCTCTCCTTCCGCTTCCTTTATAAAACCAGGGTACATCTCCATAAACTCATGTCCCTCACCATCTATTCCGGCTTGAACATTTTCTTCAGTTGATTTTACTTCACCCAGCACCCTTAAATGTGCATGGGCATGTACTGTTTCTGCCTCTGCGGCGCTTCGGAAAAGTTTTGCAACCTGGGAAAACCCTTCCTGCTCAGCTTTTTTTGCAAAAGCTAAATATTTCCTGTTAGCCTGACTTTCGCCTGCGAATGCTGCCTTTAAGTTGTCTTTTGTACTCATACTTTACTCCTTGGTAATTAATTGTTGATAAAATAAATGTAATGATTATAAATGTGAACTTAATACTATGTTAAATTTTGTCAAGCAGATAATGACATTAAACATTGTTTATTGGATGCATGAAAAATAATTAAAGTTGCTGTATGTTATTCTTCGCTGAAAAAAAGTTTCACATATTTTTTTAAAGAATTTACATAATCAAGTTTAATCTGAATTTCCACTGCCCATGAGGATTGAGGAAAGTAATTAAGGGCTGTTTTAAAAATATCTTCTGCTTTTAGCAGATTGATAATGGCAATATCCTTTTTGAAGAATCCCCTGTTATGCCTTTCGTAAAAAATTTCTTTGTGGGATTTATGCAATTCTTCATCACCTGTTTTGTATAACCTGTAAGCCTTAACGTCCAGAATGTTCTTGTATGAATCGATAATATTGATGCATTCAGATGACCTGTAAAAATCGAAAATCATCTGGCTGAAAACATTAAAATGCTCCAGGAACTCACTGTCATCTGTTTGGGCTGTTAATTTACCTATTGAATGATAGGATTTTCGTAAAGAAAAAACAATTCTATTGAAAGTTCCCCTGTTACTGATTTTATCTCTAATGTGGAAGTTATCAAGACTGTATTGAAAGTAGCGATAGAGGGCGTCTTTTGCGGATTCCCTGAATTTTATAAAGCTGTTTTCCAGTATTTCACTGGTGATTTTGTTTACATAATAATCAGCTTTTTTTCGGGCTTTTGCTTTATCAGTTTCTTCCGGTGATTTTTTTTCAGTATAATTATTTTTGGCATACAGTTTTTTTTCCGGTGATTCATTCTTAAACCTGTGGCTCATTATCCGGGAGTAGGCAATGTTAAGATTTGTCATTGCTTTGTTGGCCCAGTCCACCCTATCCCTGTTCTTATCGGGGTGATACTTATGTGCCAGTTTTTTAAAAGTGCTGGTAATTACTTCATTTGGTACATTTTCGTTGACATTGAGAATTTTGTAATATTCACTTATGTTCATGAT
>JBHPHB010000113.1:0-9701 GCA_042569985.1 Spirochaetota bacterium
TACCCTGGAAGGCATGGGCATTGATCCCATTTCGTCACACCATGAAGCATCACACAGCCAGCATGAAATTGACCTGAGGCATGAAGACGCACTGACTACTGCTGATAACATTTTGACCTTCAGGCTTATAACTAAAGAAATTGGGCAATTAAATAATATCCATGCCTCATTCATGCCTAAGCCATTTGCAGACCAAAATGGTTCGGGAATGCATATTCACCAATCACTGTTTAAGGAAGATAAAAACATATTTTTCGATAAAAATAATAAGTATTTTTTATCAAAGACTTGCGAAAACTATATCGCAGGACTATTAAAACACAGCCATGAATTCTTCGCAATTACAAACCAATGGATCAATTCATATAAAAGGCTGGTCCACGGTTTTGAATCGCCAACTCATGCCACATGGAGCATAACTAACCCGGCATCTCTAATAAGAATACCAAATTGCAAGGCTGAAAAGCCGAATTCCATGAGAATTGAATTAAGAAATCCCGATCCGGCATGTAACCCATACCTGGCATTATCAGTCATTCTTGCAGCGGGATTGAAAGGAATCGATGATGGTTATAAACTTCCCGAACCACTTGAAGGAAATAAAGTGAGCGGCAAAAACAGGCCCCTCCCCTCCCAACTGCATGAAGCCCTGAAACATTTTGAGAAGAGCAAATTGATGAAAGAAGCCCTGGGTGAATACATCCATAACAAATTTATTGAAAACAAACAATATGAACTTGATAAGTTTAACAGTTATATTACCGATTATGAAATAAACGAATACCTTCCCATCCTTTAACCCAAAATTATCCTATTACATCTCATATTTAATCGAGTAGAATCACTGAAAGAAAGTTTTCTTTTGGCACACAACCTTTTTTTGTAGACATATATCTATTAGAATTATAGTATCTTTCAAATCCCTATTTAATGTAAAATATTTGGGCCATGTAAACCTTTTATCATGAAAAAATTAAATACTGCATTAATCGGCTGCGGCAGAATTGGATTCCTTCTGGAAAACGATCCACTGAGGTACAAGCCTTGTACTCATTACGGCGGTGCAAAATCTGCCGGTATTAAAATCAACTATGCCTGCGACATCAACATAGAAAGATTAAAGCGCTTTCAGAAAATTGCTTTAATTCCCAAAGAAAATATATTTATTGATTACAAAAAGCTTATAAAAACAATACAACCGGAAGTTGTAATTATTTCAACGTGGACCCAAAGTCACGATGAAATATCCATTATGGCATCTAATAATGGAGCAAAGGTAATTGTCCTGGAAAAACCCATCGCTTCAAGCCTTAAAAAATCGATGAGGATCCTTGATGAATGTAAAAAAAATAGAACCCACCTCATAATCAACCACGAAAGGAGATATGATAACAGGTACAGAAAGGTTAAAAAAATCATCCAGTCCGATAAAATAGGTAAAATTAAAACAGTCCGGGCATCCATGCTGACAGGCAAATACTATGGTAAATCAAACATAGATGAAGGGGGCGGACCGCTTCTCCACGACGGGACTCATATTATTGATATAATCCGGTATTTCTTTGGAGATATTTCAGTTGTGCAGGGTGAATTCCAGAGGGATGAAAGAAAAAAAGGATTTGAGGACAGGGCAGTTGCATGGCTCAAGACAAAAGGCGGCATTGACATATTTCTTGAAACCGGAGGAAGCAGAAAATATTTTGTTTTCGAGTTAGCCATATCAGGGACAGAGGGAGAAATTGTTATCGGCAATGGTTATGAAAAATTATTTCTGAAAAATAAATCAAAGTATTACAAAGGATTTATGGACCTTGAAGAAGTCAACTTCCCCAGTTATAGCAGGAACAAATATTTTCATGATATTTACCGCGAAGTTAAAGGCCTTTTAAGCGGTAAAAAAACTGACATTACATCAACCGGAATGGACGGATATAAGGCACTTGAAGTAATTCACGCGGCATACCTGTCATCATATAAAAAAAGGAAACCACTGAAACTTCCCGTTAAACCTGAATCTATAAATCTAAAAAAAATTTTTGATATAAAAAAGACCTAAATAAACCCTTCCTCAAAAAGCTTTTTCTTAAATTCTTTATCATTTTCTTCTGAAACACTGCTGTCTTTAAACTTTAGCATCCTCTCAACATATTTAGCTAAAATATCAACCTCAATGTTAATCTCCTGCCCTGCCTTGTAATCATTAACAGTCGTATTCCCCATTGTCTCCGGAATTATGTATATTACAAAACCCTCATTGGTTAACGACACAATGGTGAGTGATATGCCGTCAACTGTTATGGAACCCTTGTCAACCATGTACCTGAGAAATTTCAAGTCACAGTTAATTGTTATTTGCCTGCCCGTGGTATCATCTTTAATATTCTTGATTATACCCGTACCGTCTACATGGCCCTGGACAATGTGGCCACCGAATCTTGATACCGGCAGCATGGCACGCTCAAGGTTCACCCTGGCATTAACCTTAATATTACCAAGTGTAGTAACAGAGGATGTTATCCTGGAAACAAAGACCTTCAAAGAATCCTTGCCAATTTCAGTTACAGTCTGGCAGGCGCCGTTTATAGAAACCGAATCGCCAATGGCTGTGCCGGTGCAAATCTTCTGAGAAGCTATCTCCAGTACTTTGCCCTCGCCTGCCTCTTTGATACTTTTAATAAATCCAACATCTTCAATCAAACCTGTAAACATTTTAATTAACCTCAAAACATCTCAAAGTGATAGGGTTCTCCATAGGCACTATAGACAATATCATCCTTAACCATGACACTGGAAATGTCGTGGAGGTTATGTGACTGAGATATTTTTTGAACTCCCATGGAATTAATAGAATTTAATCCTTTCCCAATAATTTTTGGGGTAATAAAATAGATAAACTGATCAATCTGTCCTGCATCTAAAAATGCACCGGCCAATGTGGAGCCGCCTTCCAGCATGGCCGTCATTATTCCCCTTAAAGCAAGTTCATCAAGTATTTTATTTATTTCTTGGTCCCGCGACTTACCATCAATAATAACAATATTAATTTTATCTAAATCCGCCTGTGAAATATCTTTCTTTTCTAAGGTCCTGTCAAGCTCTTCTTTGTTTGTGAAAAAAAGATAGTTGTCATCTTTAAAAAAAGGACTGCTTAAATTTATACAGCCGGGCAATCCAATAACAACCCTCAGGGGATTATCAAATTCATCAATGGCAGAGCCAATTAAACTTCTCACAAAATAATTATCCCTTCCGTTCATGCTTATTGAACTGCCATCGAAATAACCTTTGATATCATCGTCAAAAGATTCCAACCGTACATCCAGGGTCGGATTGTCCTGCATAAAAGTATTCTTACCGATAATTATGGCATCAACTTTTGCTCTCATTTTATGAACGATATAACGGGAATAATCAGATGATATCCACTTTGAATCTCCAATTTCCGTTGCTGTCCTGCCATCTAATGTTACGGCACTCTTATAGATTATAAAAGGTTTTTTACGCAAAATGGATTTTCTAAAAGGCCTTATCATGTCAATTCCATAACCGGCCATATCATTCATCATTGTAACATCAATTCCCGCATGTCGCAACGCGGAAACACCTTTACCAGAAACAAGTGGATTGGGATCTAAAACAGGTATATATACACTTGATATGCCGGCATTAATAATGGCATCCGTACAGGGAGGAGTTTTACCATGATGGGAACATGGTTCAAGGGATACATACATTGATGCACCCTTCAGCATTTTTTCAGATTTGCTACCGTGAGTTTTTTCTGCAGTTTTTATTGCCGTTACTTCAGCATGGTCGCCTCCAAAGGGACATGTGCCGCCGGAGGACAAAACTTTCCCTTCCTTAACAATAACCGCGCCAATTGAAGGATTAAGTGATGTTCTTCCAAAATGGCTAAAGGCAATATCAAATGCCTCAATCATGTATTTACTTTCGTTTGCCGTCATTAACCTTACCGAACTTATTATATATATATTCCCTGTCACTTTCAAAGAGTAATTTATCTATCAGATAATCATTCAATTGCTCCATCTTACCCCGGTTATATCTTTTTGCAGCCATATATCCACCTACAATATTACCAGTATAAAAAAACGTTCCAATTGCGCCAACAAAAATTCCTATTGCCCTGTTATTAGTTTTAAACGAAAAATATGACCCCGCTGCAGACAGGGCAATTACAATAAACGCCGTAATTCCCGTTCCCATCTCCCCTGAATAAATATAACCCATTCCAGGAATAATTCCAAGGAAAGCTCCACCCAGGGGATATTTCATATCATTATGCTTCTTTTGAGCATAATTAACTAATTCCTTATATTTACTTGAATCGATGCAGTTATAATTTTTCTTTGTAATTTCCAATTCATCGAATTTTGATGTCATGAGCAGGTTAAACATTCGCCTCTTATAAAAATATTTATGAAAAGATAACCCATCATTCACCGAATTATTGCAATAAGTCCAGGAGGATAATATTTTGTATGCAGGCAAAAATTTTTGCTGCATATGATATGAGTCGATCTTAAATATCTCATGGATACCATTTTGAATACTCCCATTTACAGGCAAATCATCCATTAATTTACAATACTGTGCCCCTTTAAACAACAGGTATCTCTCTGTTACATAATATCTTTGAAAGGGAATAAAAGCAGGATAAAAAAACTTTAATCTCTTAAGTTCAACATGGGCACGGTAATATTCTTTTTTTGAAATGAGAAAATTCATAAACCCATGGATACCAGGGGCACTGTGTTCGTCGGTTTTAAAATGTACCTTTTTTTCTGAAGATAGTAATATTGCGGGGTTAATAAACAGGCATAAAAGTGGGAATATAACAATCTTGATCTTTATGATGTTTAAAATTTTCAATAATCCAAATTTCTTTTTTTTAAAGTAAAGATTATTTTGAAAAATATTTTTCCCATGCGATGAGAACAGGAGACGCTATATATATGGATGAATAAGTTCCCACAAATATTCCCACCAGTAGAACCAGGGCAAAATCATTGAGTACTTTACCGCCCAATAAATAAAGGGCCAGTACAACAAAAAGTGTTGTCAATGAAGTAAGCAAGGTCCTTGACAGAGATTGAGAAACAGATTTGTTAATTAAGTCTATGTAGGTCTGTTTTGATTCAAACTGAACATTCTCCCTGACACGGTCAAAAATTACGATTGTATCATTAACGGAATAACCGAAAGTGGTGAGCAGGGCGGCTATTACGGGAATATTAATCTCAATACCGGCGAGGCCGCAAAATACGGTACAAAATAATATATCATGGACCAATGCGGCTATTGCGCCTACTGAGTATTTAAACTCAAACCTGAATGTTAAATAGAGAACCATCAATACAATTGCTATTAGAAAAAGCTTTAATGCCGATTTCTTCAAAAAATCACCAATTGCGGGGCCAACATTTTCAACGCTTAAAAACTTAACATTATTGAAATCCTTAGCGAGCTTTTTCCTGATACTTAACACACGGTCGGATTCGATCTTAGGTTCTTCTTTTACTTTTTTCGATTTGATTACATTTTTAACGGTTTTTTTATCTTTGAGCCCTGTTTTCTTAACGCTGGAATTATCTATTTTCTTTTTTGGTTTAACTTTTTTCTCTTCTTTCAGCTTAGTTGAGATTATGTATTCATTCTTGTCTTCAGATCCAATTTGCTGAACCATGGGATTGAATTCTTTCAATGAATCCCTTATTTTTGTCTCTGTTATACCCTCTTCAAACTTTGCTATTATTTTTACTCCACCGGCAAAATCTATCCCCATTTTAAGGCCGCCCTTAATGAAGGTAACAACGGTGAACACAAGGATTAATCCAAGGGAAATTGTAATGGCTATGAATCTATATTTTAAAAAACCTATAACGCGCTTCAATCTGAGGCTCCTTATATACTTAATCTTTTTATTTTTTTATTCAACGAAATCAATTCATAAATGAATCTTGTAATATACAGTGCAACAAACATACTGGAAATTATTCCAATCATCAATGTATTGGCAAAACCCTTTATGGGGCCTGTGCCAAACTGTGAGAGTATAAACATCGCTATTAACGTTGTCAAGTTGGCATCAACAATTGTATAAAATGCCTTATCAAATCCGGAAATAATTGACATCCTCACGGACTTGCCTGCCGCAATTTCTTCCTTTATCCGTTCATAGATAATAACATTCGCGTCAACCGCCATACCCACTGTTAATATAAATCCCGCGATACCGGGCAGTGTAAGCGTAAATCCTAAAAGGGATAACAGTGCTGTCATAATTACCAGGTTTAAAACAAGGCCCACAGTGGCAATTATGCCGGCAAACTTATAATATATGAGCATGAATAATATAACGCCGGCAAGGCCAATGAGAATTGCCTTAACACCGGATTCAATGGAATCCTGACCCAGAGACGGGCCAACTGTCCTTTCTTCAACTATCTCCAACGGTACGGGAAGTGCGCCTTCCTTAATTATCCTGGCCAGGGTAGACGCTTCGTCAAAAGTAAATCCACCGGTAATATGACCGCTGCCCGTTGTTATTTGCTCGTTTATGCTGGGCGCGCTTCGGACCTTATCATCCAGGATAATTGCCAGCCTTTTGCCCTTATTTTTCTCATTGGTTGCCTTGGACAGTTTCGCTGCTCCGGCAGGAGTTGTTTTAAACCTTACAACAATCCTTCCCAGCTCATCCCTGTCAACTGAGGCCTGTTCAATATCAGTTCCCACAAGGGCTTTTTTCATCATTAGAACAAGGGGGCTTTTAGGATATACCTTCTTGGAATCCTTATCTCTATGGAACAGGTATAGGGCAGTAAACTTACCTGGAAGTTTTATGCCCTCTTTCATTTTTTTCAGCAAGTCATCCTGATTTTTAGAATCCAGGGGTAGTTTTTCTTCTTTATAATTTTCCCTGAACCACTCTACAGCTTTTGCCGTATAAGTTTCATCAACAAACCTGTATTCCAGCCTTCCCGTATCCCTCAGTGCTTTTTTTACGGCTTCGGGATTCTTTATCCCTGGCAGTTGGATTTCTATTGCTTCATTTCCCCTTGGCCTGATCAACGGCTCCGATACACCGAACTTATCCACCCTGTTTCTCATCAACTCAAGGGCCTGCTGGGTGATTTCATTTTTAACTGTTTCAGTGAGTTCTTTGTTTTGCTTTTTAAGTTCTTCGGCAATCTTTTCAAACTTTGCCCTCAACACAATATGCATACCGCCCTGAAGGTCTAAACCGAGATTTACTTTTTTTGAAAGAAAATACTCTTCAACCCAGTGTTTTTGGAAAACAACCTCTTTAACTCCATTAAACTGGCTTCTCATTTCATTCATATTTGCATCAGTTAAATTGATGCCCGTTACAGTTAATGCATTTTCCTTGCTTTTTACTACGAATTCATCACTGGAGAATCTCTTTTTAACACTATCAATCTGTTCCGTAGTGGCGCTCTTAAAAAAAACAATTTTCATTGTCTTTTCACCAAACGTGGGAAGAATTAATACGATACTCATACATATTAATAATGTGATAAAAATTATTTTATAAATTTTTCCTCTAGTCATCTATATACCCAACAAACTATTTTTTCTGGAAACTTCGTAAGACATTCCTGCTGGAACTCTTTGCTCTAATTCTATATAATATGAAAATTAAAAAAATAAATAGTACCAGAGCAACCTTAGCTATTACATCCGTCTTTCCTTTGCTAATCCCAAATAATCCCTTTTTCTCTTCCTTTTTCTTATCCTTTAAGTCAATATTCTCCGGTATCTTAACTGCATCATTAACAGTATTATCAATCTCAACTCTTCTCTTTTTTATTTTTATCTCGGGGATTCTTTCGTATTTAAAATAACCTTCGCTAATTTTCAACAATGACCCGTCAACATTAACTCCGCTTTCCCTCTTTCGGCTATTCTCTGTTTTTACGGTTTTAGCATTCTTAACAGGTTCTTTTTTTTCAACTTTCTTAACAACTTTGGTCTCAACTTTTTTCAGAGTAGATTTTTCAACGGTCTCAGTTTTTTTCAATGTTTCCGTATTTTTTGTACTATTTATCTTACTATCTTTTTTTGTACTGTCTTTAGAATCTCCCTGTGCCAGACAGATTATTGAGGAGAAAGATAAAATTATGACAAAGACTATAATATTGAAGAATCTATTTCTCATATGTGATCAGGTAACCTTTCCTTGAATTGAGTTACGCGTAAATTCAACCTTTGTTTTATCAGCAATTTTCAAAATAACAGAGTCATCACCCTTAAGTTCAACGACAGTACCATAAAGGCCTCCCGCAGTTAATACCCTGTCTCCCTTTTGTATGGAAGATATGAGTGCCTTTCTTTCCTTCTCCTTTTTCTGCTGCGGCCTGATTAAAAGAAAATAAAAAATTACCAACATGAGAACGATTGGTATTAATGTACCAAAACTTCCCAATGGTGAACCCTGCGTTCCCCCGGTTCCTTTATCCTGGGCAAGTAAAATTCCAAATGTATTAATTAATGTAAACAACGTGGGCCTCCTAAAAATTTAATCAATCAATATATCTATAAACAATATTAAAAATATTGTTATAAATGAGTCAAAAATAATATTTTTAAATCAATTTTGCAGATATAATAAAAAAACAATGTTTAAAATTTTAAAAATTATGTCAACTTATAATTTGACGTTGAGTAATTTATTGTCCCCGGAAAGGACCGGCAGGGAGGTTGACAAAACATATTGTTAGGGACGTCTTCCGAACCTTTAATGTGATGAGATTATCACAGGGGTATTTATACGCACATATTTCTCCAGTTCAACAATATCATTATTAAACATCCTAATACAACCGCTGGAACATAAATGGCCGATAGACTTTTCATCAGAATTCCCATGTATTGCAATACCAAAACCTATGCCCGGAATCTTCCCTTTTACCGGCTTAATAATACCCTTCTTTATATTTTCCTTATATTGCTTTTTATCCAATTCATTTGGATAATCAATTCCAAAATATCTTGGCCCATAAACATTATCGCCCAAATCGACATTTTTGCGGCCCTGCTTATGATAACCCTTCTTTGCTTTAAAATATATCCTATTTAATGCCCTCAATGTTTTATAAGAAGGCGAATCCCTGTGGGCATCCATGCTGAGAATCTCGTTTATCTTATAATTCCCCCTGGGAGTCCTGTTATCACCTTCATGGAGTTTATGTTTTTTATCGGGATTTCTTCCATAACCGATTTTATACCTGTTTACGGGCATAATTTTTCTGTTGTATACTTCCAGAAAGAAATATTTTTTACTTACATATAAAACATATTTCCCCTTAAATTTCTTAAAGGCCTTTCTAATTTCCGTTTTTTTTCTATATTCCGAACAGCTTAATGAAATAATCAAAAAGATTATTGTCGCCAGTATTTTTTGCATTCTATTTTTCAAATGTATTACCTGGATACGGGAGATTTTCTTCTTTCAAGTTTTAAAATCTCCCTGATAATTTCTTCGGTTAGGTCGTACTTTTTCCTGGCAAAAACAACACCATCACCAAGGTTGAGGATAAAGTCAGCTTCAATTTTTTTCGCCACCCTCTTTACGGCAGTATTTATTTTATTTAATAACGTCGTCTTAATCTTTATTTCAATATTATTAATTCTAATTAATTCTTTTTCATATTTTTTAA
>JBHPHB010000114.1:0-9671 GCA_042569985.1 Spirochaetota bacterium
ATTTGTACCGCTTCTTTTACGGGAAGACCTGATATTCAAAGAAACGGAATCATATTTGTTACTCTTTTCAAGGTTTTCCTTAAAATTATCTATTTTCTTACTGGTCCCTATTGTCCCTCTAATGCTGACTACTCTTTTATTGATTGTTATATTTTTCAGGTTAAAGTTTTCATCGTTAACAAAACTTGATGTAATCTCCTTTATGAGGCCGAGCATTGAATTTCCCTTGTCGATCAATAATGACATATCCGCCAGTTCTTTTTTTTCCTTATTGTATAATTTCCTTGCGTCACTTATTGGGTTGTCTGAAACATTTTTAACAGGAAAAAGTTTTTTGATTTTAATTGAAATAATTTTGTTATACTCGCTGTTTGATTTCGAAATCATTATTGAAGATGAAATTAAATTTATTATCAAAACAATGATTGACAGCACAATAAATCCGCCTGCAAGGTAATATATTTTTTTTGATGTTCTTACAACATCCGGAATAAATTCACCTTTTAGAAAATTGATTAGAGGTTTTCTGTGATTTAAATAAGAAAGAATCATGCCAAATGCAACGGGGAAATGTGTTTGTATCTTCTTTTCCTTGTAGTCCTCCAAAAATGGTAATGCCACTACGGGAATTTCAATCTGTTGTGAAATCAAATGCCCAATACCCGAAATGTTGGCACCGCCTCCGGAAATCAAAATCCTGTTAAATTCAATATCTTCATTTGTATCAAAATATGCCTTAACCGTTAAAACAATTTGTTCAACCAGATTATCAATATGCTCAGTGGCAAAATTAAATATCTTATTGAATTTCTGTTTGTTGAGACCCAATGATTTGTAATAACCCCTTTTGTAATTGTTATTTATTGATGTGAGGTCAATATTTAAGCTCTCAAATAACCTCACTGATTCGGCCAAGGATATTTTTAGTATTTCAGAAATTGATCTATGTATTTGCGAGATACCATTTGAAATAGACCTTGTATATAGCAGGTGGTTCTCTTGTATAATATTTGCAATAGTTTTATTATTCCCAATATCAATTTGGATAACAGTTTCATTCTCAATTTTATTAAAATACTTGTAACACTCGTACAGCGAGTTTGATTCCATCCCCATTACAACTGGCTGTAATTTATTTTCATTTAATATTTTAACTATCTCGTAGATACTCTCTTTATGGGATGCGGTAAGTAGTATATTTCCCTCATCTTTCTTTCCGCTTTTTAAAGTCTGGAAATCAAGTATGAGGTTATCAAGCTTAAATGGAATATTCTCCTCAGCTTCATAAGGTATAGCCTCGGAAATTTTGCTTACATCACTGAAGGGAAAGGAAATGTTGCGGATTATAGCTTTTTCCATGGGGAGATTGGTTACAATCTTATAATCCTTCAGGTTTTCCTCGGCCATCACCCTTTCAATGGCATTACTGATGGCTTCATTTGTATTTTCAATATCATAGTCCCGGTTTTCAATAGTGAAAGACTTAACCTTAAAGTCCTTGAAACCGGTACGCACTGTCACCACTTTTATAGAGGATGTGCCGATATCGATTGCAGCTAAATTCTCAAACAATTACTGTCTCCTGTATATTATTCTTCACTCCAATAATAATACCTTCGATAATCCCTGTTGTAAATTGTTACAATTTTTACCGTAGTTTCCTTTACTTTCCCGGTAGATACTATTTTAAATATTGAAGATTTTACTGTTAAGTATTTATTCCTAAGATCAGGGTCATCAATATATTTACTTATTTCACTAACTGAGTTAAAAGGCTGATCAATTCTTTTATTAATAATTTCTGTCACAATATCATCTGTCATTTTTTCTGTCAATGCTGATATTATTCTATAAGAAGCGGTATTAATGTTAATCCTGTTTTGATAGTTTGTAAAATCGCGGTGGCCATTAACTCTTAAATAGTCTGATAATTTTCTGCTTTTCTCTTTGCCAATTTTTCTTAGTTCTTTCTCTTCTTCACTTTTGTCCAGCCCAAGCAGGATTCCTTCAATATTACTTAAGTCAATTTTATTGTCTCCGCGATTGTGCTCAACAAGATTTTCTTCCCTGCCGAAATTTCCGCCTCCAAGGCCATAATATATTTCCGGGGTAATACCTTTTACCATTAAAAGTTCATTGATACTATCCATTGGTGCATTCTTGGCAGAGTAGGGTGGAGTAAGGCCGGTATAATAATCTGATTCGGCACCATATGAAAAACGCGAATCATCTATATCAACCCAATCAACTATTACATCCGTGAAATCCATGGACAGCCCCATGTTCAAGAAAAACTGCTGAGCGATACGGTAATATTTTGTGGGATCTGAAAAGTCATTTGCCAGGGAGGAAATATTTATCTTCGACTGTTCATCAGAAATTTGCAATTTTAATGTCCCCACATCAGTTTCAATTTCAGGAAAATTCAAAGCCCAAATATCGTTGTAGGAATCAATGTTTTTACTTGTTTTTTTTCCAGTCAGCATTGTGGGAGTTACACCGGATTTATCAGCCTTTAAAATCATTTCAGCAATTTTCATACCAGTCTTTGCCAGATATTTTGCCTGAAGGCTATTATCAAACTTACGTAAATACCTGATATTTGTTTGTGAGTCCACTATAAATTCACTTGATAATGAAACAAGTAAGGTAGTTAATAGTAAAACAATCACTAAAACATACCCCGAGGAATTCAATGTGTATCTTTTTATACCATGCAATTCTATAATTACTTTTCTGCAATTATAGTAATTAATAAATCTGGATTTGAAATTTTTCAACCTGCTATTTTTTAATAATTCACGCATTAGTACTATCTTTTCATGTTTATCATTGAAATAAAAACAAAAACTTCCTCAATTTTATTGTAGTTTTTAACCTTCAAAGTTGTTTTAACTGCCCTTGGATACTTTTTAGTCTCCCTTGAGTCCCATTTTTTTACCCACGATTTCCGCTCAAGAAATTCGAAATTAAGACTTATAACATTCTCGAGAAGAACATTTGATTCGCCCCCCTCAATGGGTTCATCATCATATAGTATCTCATCCCGCTTAATCAATAGATATAAACCGTCTGTTTCCGTGTCCTCTTGTAGAGAATAACCTATCTCCTTAACGTCTGAAACAGGAAACTGCCTGTTAATATTTCCAACAATACTGGTTTCCCTGTGAATAATTGAAACAAAATTCAACGCACTGTTTTCTCCATCAATATCACCAATGAAACATACTTTTTTATTATCCCTGTTATAATATGCGTTTGCTATATCCTTACTCATTTTATATATGGTAAGATTTACGTTCTCATAAAACTCAGCATAACCGGTTAAGGATCTGATTGATTTTATTACAGTCTGATAAGCTGTAGATGCCATTAATATTATCATCGATGCAATGGCAGTGGCAATTAGTATCTCCATTAAAGAGAACCCATCGCTCCTGCTAACAATTTTTTTTGTTGATGAAATTATATTCTTCATTTTCAATTTCATTTTCTAATCAGATTGAAGGATAAATATATGAAACAGAATATTGCCTGTCTCTATTCCTGTCTTTCCAGGTAACAATGATTTTTGTTAACTTGGCCTTTATGTTTACCGCTTCAAGATATGAATGCTCATAGGGTTCGGTAACCCTGCTAAAATAAAAACCCGGGTACTCATCAACCGGTTCATTGCTGACATCCAGCCCTCTCATATTATCAATTTCAAATTCATTCAACTTTGTATTTGCTATGAGCATAGCCCTTGTAAGATTTTTACTGCCCGAAATTACATTAATGCTTGCCGAGACACCGGAAAAAACACTCAATAATGCGATCGATAAAATAGTTAACGCAATGAGTATTTCAATGAGAGCAAAGCCTGATTTATTTGTATTCATTCTTTTCAATTATAAGTTATCTTAAAATATTTTTATTATTTATCCTTGTCAAAATTAATATACTCCCTGAACTTAGCTGGCTCTTTTTGATGTTTGAAATTGCGCACTGACCATCTTTCCTCATCATTAATGAGAATGTGAATTATAATATTATCTGAAAATCCCTGGGGGTAAAACGGTATAAGCACATTCCCTTCAGTTATAACCTCACCGGATGAGAGAACAACCTCTTCAAGTTTAAAGGATTCGGGAAATTTTTTAAACTTCAGTAACCTTCTTTTATTATCTTTGAATTCACCTTTAATTAAATTGACAACAGATATGCCATTTCGTCTTTGAAATATTTTATTTTCAAGTGTGGATTCAATTTCTTCAGAATCTGGCGAGTGCAGATGAAGAGTTAGGTAGTTAATCCTGTTGTTTATAAAAGAATCATCAAAGGTTTTAGTTATCATTCCCAAAGTTACCGAAAAATTTTCACGGGTGCCGCTGAAAAAATGAGTAAACCTCGGTACAACTACAACTGCAACAATTGATATTACCACAACTGCAATAAGAATTTCAATTAGAGTAAATCCTCTGTTATCAAATCTATGAAGGGTCTCTCTCACATCATTACACCACTATATAAAAAACACGTTAAAGAATATTTTTGAAATCTATTCCCAGCTTTTTATATCAGCATCAAAACCTGTTCCCCCATCTTTCCCGTCTTTGCCGAAACTCCATATTTCAGGTTCACTGGGATTACTTTCTCCGGGGAAGCGATAATTATATGGATTGCCCCAGGGATCATTAAGTACATTTTTCTTTTTCTTTATGTATCCCTCATCAATTAATTTTTGAAGGCCCTCATCGGAACTGGGGAATTTTCCCTTTTCCATCTCATATTGCCTTAAAACAGTTTCAAACGTATTTATGTCCGTCCTTGCTTTCTGCACTCGAGCTTTTTTGGGAAAGTCAAATATGCCCAGGTTATAAACAACCCCTGCAAAAATAGAGATAATAACAATAGTAATCATTATTTCAATTAATGTTATACCCTCATTAGATTTTAACGATTTAAACAGATTTTTGATTCTTTTAGTTATTAATGCTTTCATTAAAAAATCCTCCTATTGTACAAGTAAATTCATTTCCATCATTGGCATCATTATAGACATTGCTATTGTGCCAATCAAAAGACCCATTATAATAATTATTAATGGTTCAATGAGGCTGGTTAAACTGGTTATAGTTAAATCTATCTCATTTTCATAAACATTACCAATGTTTAAAAGCATGTTATCAAGATTATCACTTGCTTCTCCGGCGGAGATCATACCCAGTACCAGCTTGGGCAAAAACTCCGATTGCTGCAGTGCCTTAGATACTTTCGAACCTTCCCGTATTTGAATGGAAGCACTATTTATTTTGTCTTCGATAATTTTATTGTTTACAATTTTTTCAACAATTTCAAAAGACTTGATTAAATCCACCTTGTTATTCATTAGTATACCAAGGTTCTGGGTAAACCTGTATACAATTAGCTTATTATATAGATTCTTAACCAGTGGCAATTTAAGTTTAAGCTCATCAACCTTGCGCTTGCCCTTTTCTGTGTCAGTATACTTCTTGTAAACATAAATTACAACTAAAACCACAAAAGGAATTAAAAACCAGAACTTTGAAAGAAACCCGCTCAGAGCAATTACAATTTCAGTTGGAAGGGGCAGGTCTTTACCCTGGTCCTTAAACATTTCAGAAATTGTGGGGATTACATTAATTAGCAAAAACATGACAACTATTATGGCAAACATAAGCATAAATGAAGGATAGTATAGTGCAGCCTGGATTTTATTTTTCAGGCTATTCTTTTTCTCTTCCATGTCAGCTAGTCTTTCAATAACATGATCCAGAGAACCCAGATTTTCACCTACACGGACCATATTCACATACATTTCGGAGAAAGTTGATTTATGAAGGGCCACTGCATTTGAAAATGATGACCCTTCCTCAAGCTTGCTTTTTAGGTCAGCTACTATATTTCTAAAATACTTATTATCAATCTGCTCAATGATGTCAGTAATTGCAATCGGAAGGGGTAGGCCGGCTTTTAACAGCGTTGCCAGCTGCCTTGAAAATAAACCAACCTCCTTAGAGCTTCTTCTCTTGTTAAACAATTCAATAGTGCTGTCAAGAATTCCCTTTAGATGCCCCCCTTTTTCAGAAACACCCTTCGTCTTGATAACATCGTGTGCCTTTATTTTTACTAAGTACAGACCATTGCTCCTTATTTTCTGTCTGGCCGCAGTTTCGGAGGTTGCATCTACATAGTCTGAAATGTTTTTACCTGCTTCATTTATTGCCTGGTAGTAAAAAATCATCTGGGTCCCCTTAGCTTACTCTCAATACCTCTTCAACGGTTGTCATCCCCTGTATTGCTTTTTGCATTCCATCCTTAACTAAGGGGATCATCCCTTCTTTTACGGCAAAGTCCTTTATCTGTGCAGAGTCTGAATGGTTCATAATCAATCTTCTTATGTCATTAGTAATCGGAAGAATTTCATAAATGCCGATCCTTCCTGAATAACCTGTATCCAGGCATTTATTGCATCCCTTACCCCTGTATAGAACTCCTTTTTTTAGCTGGCTTGTTTTTAAACCCAACTCACTGAGAGTTTTTTGACTGGGCTTATAAGATTCTTTACATTTTGGACATATCTTTCTCACAAGCCGCTGCGCCATAAATGCGTTTACCGAAGAAGCTATAAGAAAAGGCTCAACACCCATATCAATAAGTCTTGTAATACCGCTTGCAGCATCATTTGTATGAAGTGTTGAAAAAACTCTATGCCCCGTCAGTGCAGACTGAACGGCAATTTCAGCAGTTTCCACGTCCCTTATTTCACCAATCATTACAATATCGGGGTCCTGCCTTAATATGGACCTTAGCCCGTTAGCAAAGGTCAGGTCAATTTTAGGTTTTACCTGCATCTGCCCAATTCCCTGAAGTTGGTATTCAATTGGATCTTCAACAGTCAATATATTCACATCATCTGTATTTAGTTTTACCAGAACGCTGTACAGCGTTGTACTTTTACCACTACCCGTAGGTCCCGTGACAAGAACAATACCGTGAGTCTTTTCAATTTGCCTGTTAAAGATTTCCAGACTATTATTATCAAAGCCAAGTGAATTGAGATCATATTCCATGTCGGACTTATTTAGAATTCTAAGAACTATCCTTTCTCCAAAATAAGTTGGAAAAATAGATACACGGATATCAATATCTTTACCACCAATCTTTACTTCGATTCTGCCATCCTGGGGCAGCCTGTTTTCTGCAATATTAAGATTGGCCATAATTTTTATTCTGGAAATTACAGCTGACTGATATCTTTTGGGAGGAGTAAATTTCTGATACAGAATACCGTCAACTCTAAACCTTACAATGAGAGTCTTCTCGTATGGTTCAATATGTATATCACTGGCGCGTTCATTAACAGCCTGTTTAATAATAGTATTTACAAGTCTGATGATGGGAGCTTCATTTGCCATATCAAGGATATCTTCTGTTACAGATATCTGACTGGACAGCAATTCGAAATCCGATTCCTCCAGGTCCTCAATAACCTCATGTGTCGTTTCAGATTGCGATCCCGCAAAATGAGTATGAATAATCCGCTGAATTTCATCTTCAGTGGTTAATACCGGTTCAAGTTCGCAGTCAGGAAAAAGCATTTTTAAATCATCAAGTGGCTGAATATTCAACAGGTCCACAATGGCAACAAAGATAGTCTTTTTAACAATCTTATATGGCATTATTTTATGTTTTTGCAGAAAGTGCAGGGGAATTGAATCGAATACTTTATCGGGGTCCTCAAATTTAATATGGGGCTGGCAGCTTATACCGTATTGCTCTGCGGTTGCCATAAGTATGTCCTCTTCAGATACAATACCTCGCCTAACGAGCAATTGCCCAAAGCGAATTGACGAACCCTTCTGATTCTGAAGTGCCTCCTGTAACTCCTCCTTTGATATTTTCTTTTTTTCAAGGAGTATGTCCCCGAGAAGTTTTACCTTTGTTTTTTTTGCCATAACAGAAATACCTTTACCGTCCCCTCAGGCGCCGTTGAATATTCTTTTTCTGTTGCGTTATTGATTCAAGCTTTTTAAGTTTAGTTACTATATGAGGCGTTATAAAAACCAGCAGGTTAGTCTTTTTGTACTCAACAGTTTTATGTTTAAAAAACCAACCGAGGATTGGGATATCGCCCAATACGGGAACTTTTGTTTCCTGAACAATCTTATTATTTCTAATTAACCCGCCAACGACTATGGTTTTGCCGTCATACACCGTGACCTTTGTCTTTATTATCCTTTCTCCAAGTATTGGCGGTACTACAGATCCACCGTCAAGAACAGTAGTTTGTCCAAGTACCGAATTTACTTCCTGGTAAAGGTCGAGGGTTATTCTCTTGTTTTTTGTAATGTGCGGTGTAATTTTAAGGTTCACACCAACAGACTTATAGTCGAAAGTAAAAAATTGTGTTCCCGCCTCACTGATTCTATTGTTTGTGGGAACGGGAATATTTTCTCCAACCTTCAATTCAGCTTCATGGTTATCAATTGTGAGAATTTGTGGTGTTGATAGAATATTAAAATTGCTGTCGGTCCCAGTTGCATTGAGCAATGCAAAACCAAGAAGGGAAGTGTCTGAAATGTATCCCAACTGAAGCCCTGTAGCTATCGGAAGGGGAAGTGTTTTTCCTGCTATTGTCTGGCCTATTGAAGTGATGCCGGGATTTCCCATAATTGAAGAACCACCATATAAGTGAGTGCCGGACTTGTTGCCAAGCATCCAGTCAATTCCGAAACCCCATCCATTTTCAGCGGTTACTTCAATGATGAGAGCTTCAATCAGCACCTGCTCTCTAACAATATCAAGCTGTCTTATTACCCGCTTTATCTCTTTAAACTCCCTTGGTTTTGCAACAATGATGAGCGAGTTAGTTTCCTTATTGGCAATAATTGACAGTTTTCCTGTTTTTTTTCTACTTCTCTGTTGTCGTGTTATCCTGCTGGATCTTCTTGATTTTCTTACACTTTTCTTCCTAAGGATGGGGGAAGTATTTACTTTTGCATACTCCGAAAAGGGTACCCTTGATAATACATTAGCCAACTCAACAGCATCGGCATTTTCTAAATGATATATGTGAATATTTCCTTTTTCGATAACTTTTTCTTCATCAGTACTTTTATCCAGTGCCTTTACAATATTTATAAGGCCGTCTATTTCGGTTGACCTTCCACTGAAAATTACCATGTTCAGGGGTTGATAAACTATTATGTCTGTTTCTTTAGATTTCAGGTTTTTCAAAGCCTTGGATATTTCATTGGCATCTGCATTTTTTATTTCATATAGAGAAGTAATGGTTTTTACCTTTTTTGTTTTAAGGATTACTGCCTTACCGTCAATCATTACCTGAACATTTTTTTTCATCGCCTCTTTTATGGGTACGACTTTTATTAGATGTCCTGCTTCAACCACTGCATATCCTTTTATCTCCAGGATGGACTTCATAATTTCATATGCCTGGGATATGGGAACTTTCTTTGCAGAATTAATTGTTATCTTACCTTTGACTTTATCACTGAGTATAATATTCTTCTTTATTAACTGGCTCATTACACTTATAAACTCTGATATCTCAACATCCTTGAAATTGAGTGCAAATTTGCGCGGCCATCTTCTTTTTCTTTTCTTCTTTTTTGCATGGGCGTTTTTCACCATACTTAGGTTCATAT
>JBHPHB010000115.1:0-9661 GCA_042569985.1 Spirochaetota bacterium
GGCCATACCAGATGGAAGGACAGGAGGGGGTATTCAAGATTAAAAGCAAAAGCTGTTGCGAATTATTTTATTGAAGAGAAATCAATTTCTGAATTCAAAATTGATACAATGTCGAAGGGGAATAAGGTTAGGGTTTATAGGAATGGCAGAAGAAGAACTGTCGATGGAGTTAAAATAGTATTAGATGGTATTGAAAACTAAATAGATGATAATCGTTTTACAGCTCTTGAAACAGATTTCATAAAGCTTATATTTAAAAAAATAAATTTTAATACTAAAGAAGTATAATGGAAATATTAAATTTAACATGAAGTTATTCCAGTGGAGTTATATCCATATATACCTAAGAAAAATATAAGTGTTTTTGTCTTACTGTCGTTATTAAAATAATCTCTATACAAAATATAAAAAATATTGATTATTTTTTTCTGAAATCATTTTAATCACATTATTGAAAAGTAAGTTTTTATTTTCTTAATAAAACATTAAGTATAATTCACAGAGGAAGTGTTGTGAAATATTTTCTATGCCTTGATGAGTCCGGTAGTTTTGAACATAAGCAATTTATTAAGTCACCGTCAACGGTGGGTGGATTGTTATGTTCCTTAGAGGATTATAAGGCATATTCAAATTTAAGAAGTAGTCTTTTGAAAGAGCATAACAATAGTTATACTCAAGCAGGCGTAAGACCACTGGGATTAAGGGGTGATTTACACTATAGATTGCTTAAGCATGGAAAAGATTTCATTGACAATGAAAATAAATGGGAGTATCCAAAAGAAAAAGGAAATATATTTATCAATTCATTTTTAAAAAATATACATGATAAAATAATTTTTGTATGTAAAACATCCGGTATTCCGCCGATTAACCTTCATCCTCAACACTCTTATATGGTTTGTTTGTTATCATTAATTTCAGGTATACTAAATAATGAATTTGTAAAATTTAATGATGGTGATGAATTAATTACTGTTGTAGCTTCACGTGCTCGAAAAGTATTGTCAGGTGTAGCAGAAAGAGAACCTGAAAAGTATCATAAATTATTAGCAAGCGAGATAGAAAAAGTATTAAAAAATTCGAGTACATTTAACAAAATAAAAATTACAGTAGAATCTGGTTATGCAAATAAAAATCCGGAACTGCAATTTGCAGATTTGATTCTTGGTGCTTTGATAGATAAGTCAGATTTCAAAGAAGCCTTTTTGAAAATAAATTCTATTACTATTAACGTTAGGGATTATTATCATGTTTCACTTTCTGATAATTTTGTTAACTTGCTAATGGATATTAAGAAAACTGGAAATGTTGATGAAGCAATTCTTCTCTCTTTTGACATGATGATTTCAAATAATAATAAAGCAAAGAAAGTTGGTCATGACTTTATCGAAAAGAACTTGATTGCTTTTCTAAACAATCATGAGAATAGTAAAGCTCTTGTGGATTCTATAGATTCCAAGCTGCATGACATTATCCGCTTGCGTACTGTGGATGATGAATCTATGAATTATGTTTTTGAAATTACAAATAAATTACTAAATATAATTAATAGAATCAATAAAGACACATTGGAAGTTTTAAGATTGAAGGAGAGATGTTTATATCATCTTGTTGGATGGGAAGCTCATACAGGCATATCACCAAAAGACATTAATGATTCCTTCACTTATAAACACGAACATTTCATGAAGAATCATGGTGCAAAAATATATCCTTCCTTAATCGAACGGTTAAATGTAAAGCTGGAAACAAAACTTATTTCAGTTCAGACATTATATTTTAACACTTTAAAATTTAATGAACTTGAAGAAAATTTTAGTTCCGATATACAGAAATACGAAAAGGCATTTAAAGTATATCATAATGAAGAGAAAGTTGATGATCTATATGCCCGCCTTTATGGAACATACGGGCAGGCTCTGGCATTTGAAGCATCAATTAATAATGATGTAAATAAATTCAATGATGCAGCTTATTATTTACTGGCTGATGTTGAATATATTAACAGGGAATCAATTTATTATAAACAGGGCGAGAGTTATGTTCATTCCTTATACTGGTCAATGGGTGATTTAAATAATTGCAGGTTATGGATTAGTAAACTACTTGAATCAAAAGATGATGATAATAGTATTGCTTCATCATTAAAGAACCTTAAATTTAAAGAGAATATTTATATATACCTGGATTGGGCAAGATTTGCAGAACTCAATGATCGTTTAAATAATAATAACGGCACTTTTGCCGGGATGAGTGATGAAAACATGTTAAAACTGGCTGATTTAATCGGTAATGACGGAAGAGTTTATCCATATAATTTATTTAGTAAATGGATATCCGTTATGTTATTCAGGAAAGGAAATATTGATAAGGCTATTGAAGTTTTAGGTTCTTATGCACCTTTAGGGAAAGGTTTTAATCTTATTGATGAGATGTTCAGTCTAATAACCAAAATGATGGCAAATGCTTTAGGGAAAACTGATATAATAGATAGTGCTATTGCTGGTTCTATAAGAGATTTAACTATAGAATATCCCGGGTTTAAGAGGTTGATTGACTCAAAGAATGTTATTAATAAAGATAATCTGAGTTTAGAAGATATAGCAAGATTACTGCCTTATTATTATTCCTAACAACTATGAATAGATGTTTAATTATTTTTACAAGTATTAATTTATGGATTAGACAAGGTTAAACATGATCGACAAAAAACTAATCAAAAAATGGCAGGTTGAGAAAAGCCAGAAGGACAGGCATAAGTTCTATGAAGAAAATATTATGCCTGAAATTATTTCAATCCTGGAAGAACAGGTTCTGGAGGGCGAAAAAGATAAGAAGATTGAGAAGTATAAAAATCTTATTTTAATTTTAACCCATAATGCGAACCCGTCAATAATACTTGCATCTGCCTTAAAACCCGAGTTCGTTACGGTAATCTATACACCGGACAAAGAAAATTTAATCACCAAGAAGGTTGACCCGCATTTAAAGAAAGTTTTTCATGAAGATGGCATAGAGTATATCGAACTTGATAGGATGAGCCATGAAAACAACTTTAAAATCATGGAAAAGACAGTTAAGAAAAATAAAAAGAAATACAAAAAGGTCCTTTGTGATATAACCGGCGGCAAAAAGATCATCTCAACTCAACTGGGGATAATAGCCCACAACCTGAAGCTGGACCTTTGCTATCTTGATGCACCACGCTACATTGAGTCAAGCGTGCCATTTCCGGGCGAAGAAATTTTGTATATTCAGAATTCCTCCAGTAATGACATTACAGAGATAAAATATTCTCCGCATAACAGTTTAAAGATTGGGTTTAGCTTTGCTAAGGAAGCAACAATATTTTATGATCTCATTATGAAGAATGAATCTTTGAATTTCAGAACAAAAACTATCAAGGATTCTGAAGTCAAATCTTTTGCTGAGAAAATGAATGAGAAATGCACTATTGTAAATTCAAATATTGAAAATGAAAAAATGGATTTTGAAAAAGATCTTCTGCGCATTTCAAATTTAATACGACCATTACTGATTCCAAATAACCTGCATCAAAAGCTCGGGAAAATGAATGATGAAGAAATTCGTTTAATTCTTGATGAGGAAGTTACGGGCATCCCCTGGGAAATATATCTTTCAAAAACTTATAATATTTCATTACCCATTTTAAGGATCCCTCATAAGAATGAAGAATTTGTTGATTCAGAAAACACGGATAAACGTGAAGGAGTACTCCTTATCCGGGGATCGGGCAGTGAAATCCCTAATTTTGATTCATATATCAATAGCATGCAGATAGCATGTTCAACTTTCAGTCCGTTTAAATTTTTAGAGGCCAGAAACAGGGATGAGCTAAAGATGCATCTTGCAGAGAATTCAACTTACAGGATAATTCTATATTTCGGTCATGCTGAATTTGACGAGAACAGTGAGAAGACGGGATGGGTATGCAATGACGGGAGTATTTTTGATATAAGTGCTCTTGAGGTTCTTTATGATAATGCCCCTGAAATAATAATCGCCAATGCCTGCCAGTCTGCAAGGGCAATTCCATTCAGAAAAAATTCCTTTGCCTATGGAGCATTGAAGTCCGGGTGTGATACTTATATAGGGACAAACTGGTTCCTGGAGATTGAAAGGAGCAAATTATTTCTCATGGAAATGATTGATGGTTTGCTGAATAAAGAAAAGTCAACTGAAGACAGTTTCAGAAATTCTCTAAATAGTTTAAGAAAGAAATTTGGAGATGGTGATATTTCCATTTATAATTATGTTTATTATGGGAAGTAAAAATTATATTGATTTAATTCTAATGTTATAGCAATTATATACTATTAGTAAATGGGTGTTGAAAATATGAATTATACGACAATTTTAAAAACCGCATTCGGAAATTTTATAAAGTCAGTAGAGCGGAGAGAAAAAGATGAAAATGATATGATATATACTCACCTAATAACTGCAGGTGGCGCATGGGAGCATTGGTTTAAATTTGAATTATTAAGCGAATTGTATAAAGATAAACATTTGGATTTAATGCAATACTCTATAACACCTGAGACAAGCTATATAGACATAGTAATTTCAAAGAAACATTTTTCAAAAAGAAATAAAGTGAGTTATGAACATGAATGTATGATTGAGTTGAAAATAAGCTCAAATTGGTATTTGAAGGATCATCAATTAGATAAGATTATTTATGATATAGATAAACTTGAAAGGAGGGATACAGAGTTAGATAAATTTCTTATTGTTCTCAACACATTTGCTCTACCTGCAAATGGAACAGCAGGTTGGATTAATGATCAAATAAACAAGGGTTTGGGTACAAACAACGAGAAAGAATACCTCTCTTATATAAAATCTTATATAGGCAAACATAAAAAGTATATTATAAGTAAAATGCCAGCTACTATATCCTTTCCTAATGAGTTTTTCAAAAAAGTTATTTTAAGTGGATTTATTATAAAAGTAAAATGAATAATTTAAATTCAACAACATTCTCCAACTATCAAGTACTTGGAATTGTTGAAAAACAATTTATAGCATAAGAAATAATATAAATTCATTTATAGCACTTTCTCAAAAATATTATTAATTTATTTTCCCATACGACATTATCTGTCATACCAACTGTGTTAGATTAATCGTCTTTGGTATTTTTTTGGAAATTAGATAATTAATTTCTTTTAGACTGTCAGAATACCATAAACTGCCTGTTATATTGATGATGAGCTGATTCTCAATTATTCTGATTGAGCGTTCCTGTTACTCTTCACTTCGACTGAACAAAAAGATTTTTACAGTTTTACGTTTTAGTTAAAAATATTTCCGATATTTACAGTCATTTATTGTCTAAAATTGGGGGAGGTAAGTCATGCCGAACAACAACAGGTTCATAATAGAACAGGAAAACAATGAAGGCGCTAACAGGGTCCTTGTGGAGCAGCATGCAGGTGAAAATGATCTCAAGAACTGGAATGCCATGAAGGACGGCATTGGCAAAAATGTTGTAATATTTACTAACAGTTTTTTCCGGAGCTTAATTCCGGCATTTTTGATATTTCTAATAATTACTGTATTAATATTTCTAGAAATCTTTTTTTAAAACATTTCAGGAGGTATTTTCTTGTCCAAAAAACTTCGTTTAAGAAGAAAACAGGTTTATGCTATTGCCACTGTTTGCCTGATATCAGTGTTTATTAGTTATCATTTGTGGGATGTATCAAGAATTGCATCTTACTTCTTTGGGGCATTAGCATTATGCGGCTGTATAGTAATGAAGCTTATTGACTTAAGCAACAGGCATGAGGACAGGGAAGAAAGAATTAAGGATGCAGCGAACAGGCATATAGAAAAGCTGAGTAAGATGTATGATGAATATTATGGATAGGGAGGGGGCAGCATGAGAAATTATGAAAGGTATAATAATGAAGATCAAACTTCTGACCATGTCTCCGGATTCAGCAGATTCTTCGGAGTTTATCTGGGTACAAGACTTGTGGGAAGTTTGTTTGTTAATATTATAGTAAGAATAATAGGAATAATGTTTTTACTATGGTGTGCAAGATCATGTTTTGGAGGTTAAGTTATGAATAATCCTTATGAAGATAACATGTACAAGGGTACTTCTGAATTCGTAAAGAGTGAGTTAAAGACCGGTATATTCTGGTATGTTATTATAAGTATTATCAGCAAAGTCTTTGCTTATACTGTTGGTATCCTGGTAGCTATAGTAGTTTTCTTATCAGGCAAGGTGTACAGGCTGTTCATGACAGAAGAGGAAAGAAAGGAACACGATGAGGAATACAGGCAGGTGTTAATGCGGGAACAAGAGGAAGAATATGAAAGAAGAAAAGTAAGAGAGATTGCAGAACTGGAAGAAATTACGAGGATTTACAATGAAGGACGGTAAATTTACTGTTGAAGACATTAGAAGAATTACAGCTGATTTTGAAAGTAAAAGAGACAAGATAAAGAATCAGGCCAGGACACGAAAGAAGCACGAGAGAATCAGGTGTCCAAAATGTTCGAGCATCTCTAAGCCGATCAGGGAATCCTGGGGAGGACATCAGATAAGAAGATGCAGGAAGGGGCATGAGTTTACTTATAATTATACTGTTGAAGCATTACTGCAGTGGAAGTTTAATTATAAAGTTAAGATTTAAATATACCAAATTAACAGGAGGGATCATTATGAGGCTAACTCTAAAACAACATTTGATTTTGTCTGCAACTGGAATCACCATTGTAGTAATAGCCTATAATATTTGGAATGTGGCAAAGCCTCTGGCGGTTGTACTTGTAGTAATAGCAGTAATTCTTGGTCTGATCCAACAGTCTTCAAAAGTAAGCAGAAAAAATAAAGATAAGGAAATGAGAGAGCAAAAAAGGATTAACAGAGAAATTGATAACTTAAAATTCATAAATGAGAGGCTTGGTATTAAGGAAGATGTTGATTAGAGAGAAAAGTGGAGGCAGTTAAAGGATTTTTTACTTTATCGGATTATAGTTGCAAATGGACCAAAATTCCAAAGGGGGTAATTAATGAATGACAACAATATATACAAATTCGGAGAAAAGATTTTTAAATATACCCTGGAGATCTGGAGGTCAAAGGTTGATCTTAATGAGGATATACCCTTAAGCGCAGAACTTCGTATTTGCAGGGGCCTAAATGATCTTACCCTTCTTAAAATTAATAATATTCCCTATGCTTATGGTTATATAAAGGAGGGTAAATTCAATGTGTGCGGGCTTATCAGTGAGGGATTTATCAAAGTCCTTAATGAGAGAAAGGATTATTATGAGCTATTCTCAGATGAGGAAATCACTCTCAATGAAGGGATGTGCGGTCATATCTTAACAAGTGATGGTTCATCACGTCCCGAGGAATATTCAAATGATTTAAATGAAGAGTATTTAAAAAGGGGAAAGGGGAAACCTTATACTTTCTTGAATTCTGAAGTATTGTCAGATGATAACATTCAATATTTAAAAATAATCCATGATGATTTTGCCGGTATATTTTCCCGTGCCCTCGGCACAGTTTTTGGTATGCCTTTAAATGTAAGGCTCCAATCGATTGAACAGGGCAACTATGGTGATTATACTAAAGATCTTTCCCGTGAGATGTATTTTGCAAATATACAGATGGACCCACTGAAAGGTTACATGTGTATAAATTATGACGAACACGTAACATCTCTAATTCTTGATGTGATTTTAGGAGGCTCCGGGGAACCCTTTTTTACAGGTAATAAACTGACACCAATTGAAGAAAACATAATGGAATCGATTGCTGTAAGGATGCTCGGATGCCTCAGGGAATCATGGGCAGGTATAATTGATATTCGTCCTAGGTGGGAAAATGTAAACTCAATTTACGATCATACAAATCTCCTGCCGCCGCAGGAAAGTTCCATTGTTATGAAGTTTGAAGTTGAAATAGAAAAGCAGAAGGGATTTATAACTTTCTGTATTCCGGTTAAAACAATAAAAAAGATTAAACGGGGTTTCAATCCTGATAATTACTTTGCATCAAAAAATACTGAACAGAATAAAGGCCGGAAGAGTGAGGATTCACTTTCAGCTGAGATATATGGCGGCACAATTACTTTTGGGCAGATACAGGAAATCTCAGAAGGGAGTGTAATGGAAATTTCCGATTCAACCCGCGGCAGAGGTGATATTTTCCTGAAAAAAGACAACCTTATAATTTCACGCGCGTTGAAGATTGATGATATCTCTTTTAGCTTGAAATCATATATAAATGAGAAATACCCTGTTCCTGATATAGTCCCGGTTAAAACCGGTACCGGTGTAATTAGAGAAGTTCCCACCGGAGAGATAGCAAATATAAGGGCAGAAATATACAGGATGAATAAGACTTTATCCGTACGCCGGAGAGAGTTCAGCCAGGCCATAAACATGAATTCTGCAGGCTTGAAGCGTGTAACGGACTATATATTAAAGTTAATGCTTCAGATTGAAGAAGATGCAGAAAAAGCTGCTAAGTACAGTGGATTTTTCTCAATCTTTAAGAGGAAAAGGCCTGATGAACAAGATGATGAAAACTTAAGTTACCTGACAAGCCTTTCAGAACTGATGGTTGATAAGCAGCAGGTTGAGAAGTATGCATCAATAATCAGGCAATGGTTGAGATCTGATGAAGGAAGGAAAAAGGCAGCTATTGTCTTGATTGATGCAGGAGAAAACCTGTCTTCGGAAATTCTCAAGTACCTCAACGAGGATGATATTGAGAAGGCCGTACTTGAGATTTCAAGGATTGACACTGTAAAAGCATCAAAGGTTAAAAGCATACTTATTGAATTCCAGGAAGCATTAAAAAAAAGGTCCATTGTTTCACAGGCAGGCATAGATTATGCCCGCAATATTCTTGAAAGGACGCTGGGCACTCAGAAAGCAATTGATATTGTAAACAGGATTACAATGGACCCTTCAATTAAATCTTTGAGTTTTATTCAGGACTTCTCTTCAGTTGATATCTATTTCTTGTTGAGGAATGAGAGGCCCCAGACTATTGCAGCGGTTCTTTCCTGCCTGGGCCCGGATAAGGCTGCAGATGTGCTGTTAGAATGTAATAATGAACTGCGAAAAGATATAATCAAGAGGATTTCAAAATTAATGATAGTGTCCGCTGATGTTCTTCGTGAAATAGAGAGGGTATTTGAAAGAAAGGCTTACATGTTAACGGCGAGTAGCTATCATCATTTTGGTGGGTACGAACAGGCAGAGGAAATCCGTAAAAAGGTAAATGGTGGGACCGAAACAAATGTAGTAGAGTTAACAAAGAAAGATGATAGATAGAGGAATATGTTGTATGGATGGATTGAGTACTAAAATAATTTTTCCGGATATCATAGAAAACAAGAAAGAATTACTTCAGGGCAAAATTATCAATATTGATAATACGAAAGCTACTATTGAAATGCTAACACCATACAATGAAACACAGATTGTTGCAGTATCCAGAAAGGCATATGAAGAAAAAAAATACTTAGTGAATCGAGAAGCTAATGCCATTACAAAGGAGGGTTTAGAATTTTCAAATATATTGCTCTATATAATGTATGAGATAATTATAAGTTTTAAATCTAATAGTGAAAAGATTAGAAGTGAGTATGAAGTATTCAAG
>JBHPHB010000116.1:0-9640 GCA_042569985.1 Spirochaetota bacterium
CCCGGTGAAAGTAATGAAGATGAAATAAAACAATTATTAATTGAGTAAGTGGAAAATTTAAGTAATCAAATAAATGAAAATGAGGTGAATTATGAGTGGTGAAAAGATAAATTATGTAAACGGGAAAATTGACGTTCCCGATAATCCGGTTATCCTTTTTATTGAAGGAGATGGTATCGGCCCTGATATCTGGAAAGCTGCAAAGCATGTTCTCGATACAGCCATAGAGAAGACATATGGAGGCAGTAAAAAAATTCACTGGCAGGAAGTATTTGCCGGAGAGAAAGCATATAACCGGGATGGACAGTGGCTCCCCGAAGATACTATAGATAAAATTAAAGAGTATAAGGTTGCCTTAAAGGGCCCCCTGACTACACCAGTTGGAGGAGGTATTAGAAGTTTAAATGTTACATTGAGACAGCGCTTGAATTTATATGCCTGCGTCAGGCCCGTAAGATATTTTAAGGGTGTTGCAAGTCCGGTTAAAGACCCGGAAAAAGTTAATATGGTTATCTTCCGTGAAAATATGGAGGATGTTTATGCAGGCATTGAATGGAAGGAAGGCTCAAAAGAGGTGGCAAAAGTTATAGGTTTTTTAAACAAAGAGATGGGAAATAAAATACCCGAAGATTCCGGTATTGGCATTAAACCTATTAGCATTGGAAACACAAAAAACCTTGTTAGGCGTGCGGTTAAATATGCCATAGAAAATAAAAGGGAAAGCGTTACACTTGTTCATAAAGGAAATATTATGAAATTTACAGAAGGGGCATTCAGGGATTGGGGGTATGAGGTAGCAAAAGATGAATTTGCTGATTTAACAATAACAGAACAGGAGTTATGGGATAAGTATAACGGTAAAAAACAGGATAATAAAATCTTAATTAAGGATAGAATTGCAGATGCAATGTTTCAGCAGGTTCTGCTCCGTCCTGATGAGTATGATGTTATCGCAACACCAAACTTGAATGGCGATTATCTTTCAGATGCCCTGGCTGCCCAGGTTGGGGGACTGGGTATAGCACCTGGTGCAAATATTGGCGATGGTTCTGCTGTTTTTGAGGCTACGCACGGTACAGCACCAAAATATGCTGGCCTTGATAAGGTTAATCCTGGTTCATTGATTCTCTCAGGTGAAATGATGCTTCGGTTTATTGGATGGAAAGATGCAGCTGATAGATTAACCCGTGGATTGGAAAGGACTATTTTGCAGAAAAGGGTGACCTATGACCTTGAGAGGCAAATGGAAGGCGCTACATTGCTCAAATGCTCAGAGTTTGCCCATGCAATTGGTGAAAATATATAGTAAATCGGGGAAGATTAAATTAACTATCTCATAGTTTTTAGGTGGGTTAATCCCGCTTCAAGTGTGGGGAAGAATTTAATAAATTTGTTCAGCTTTACAGGTTCAACGATTTTTAAAATATTAGATGAATATCTTGTTACTATAATATCTCCTTTTAATTTTCGTATTTTTTTTGTTGTATTTATGATAGTTCCGATGGCAGGGCTATCGATAAATTGAAGTTCTTCCATATCTAAAATAATCTTTCTTAAACCACCGTTTATAAATAAGTCTGTAATTAAGTCAAATTCATTGATATTGAAAGAATTTAATTTCTGCTTAAGGTACATACACAGGACCATTTTTTCATTATCAATTACATTATGGGGATTTAATACTTCAATATTGAATTTCATAAAAAAATCATTCTCCGGAATTTAGATGAATTTCATAACAATTTATCTTTTTTATAAAAACTATTTCAGTAAATTTTTCCAGAAAAAGCTATCTGTCAAGATAATTATTTCTTTTTAACAGGTTATATTGGTTACTTCGAAAAAAAAAAGAGGATTGATGCACCACAGCAGTGTATAAAAAGATGTCTTGCTTATTTTATGGGTAGCTACCTGTTTTTTTGTTGAAATTTGCATGCAAACTTTTTAAACATGTGTTAAAGAGATTGGAAAAACTAAAAAAGGTGAAATATGATTTTTATATTCTTACTTTTCATAATATCATTAACTGTTAAGTTGGTCACAAAGTACTTTACTTTTAAAGGTGTGGAAATTGTAAAATATATAATTACCCCCATGGTTGTTTTTTCTGCAATACTTTTGGCACTTAAGGGGATTGTATTGTATAACACCACCTCGGGGAGACTTATCATTGGGGGATTGATTTTTTCAATGATTGCTGATATATATTTAAGTACCGATAGGGACTTAGAGTTTATATGCGGTATTATATTTTTTGCAATTGTACAGGTTTTATATTTTTTAGCATTTTCTTCGATTGCTGTTTTCCACTGGATATTGCCTGTTTTGGGAATTCTTATGTTTGTAACACTTGGAATTATGTATAAAAAGCTGTTATATGATAATCTGGATTCATTATTAAGGATTGGTGTACCAA
The DNA here is from genome assembly GCA_042569985.1 of Spirochaetota bacterium. GTDB lineage: Bacteria > Spirochaetota > UBA4802 > UBA4802 > UBA5550 > JBHPHB01. The sequence goes on from JBHPHB010000116.1 coordinate 2,417, forward strand.
TTTATATGATCCTCGTAACATTTATGTTCCTTGCTTCTATCGGAGTGTTAATTGCCAGTCCCGGGATGGCAACCTTTACAATATTTGTGGGGGCTTTTTTGTTTTGGATATCTGACCTTGTATTAGCAATAAATGCTTTTTATAAAAAATTTGAAAATTCAGCATTTATTATATGGTCGACTTACGGTATTGCCCAGATGCTTATTGGAAGTTCAGTTTTACTAGAATTGTATAAATAGGTAAATTAACCTTGCTGTTTAAACAAATTAAAAGCCATAGGCACTTTCAATGTGTTTGTACATGATAAACGATGGATGATAATAAAATTATTATTAGGGAGTATTACATTTTTTTTTGTTGCTTTATATTTCTATTATACTAATAATACTATTGCCTTTATACCTCTGGAGAGAGTAGATGTTTGAATTTTATGTGCTCAGTTCAACTGTAGATCACTTTTCAATGGCTGCATTAACACTTGTGATACCAATTTCTCTTATTACATTAAAGAGGAAGAGCAAGTCTATTTGGATGCTCATACTGTTTCTTTTCTTTTATTCCCTTTTTAGCCTGAGATCCTTTTTTCATGTCACGTTAATGAAAAAAAATCTACTGGTTTTTTCAGAAGTTGGCATGATTTTTTTATATATTGCTCTTTTTTTTCTTGTCCTCTTTGCATTATTCTATTATAAAGAATTTAGTAGACGGGTAAGCAGGATTGTTATCTCTTTATACGGATTGTTTCTGGCTGCCGGTTGTGTTATAGTTGTTTACCTTGCAGTTCAAAAGCCATCATATATATTCCAGTTCAATACAGATGAGTTTTTATTAAATAACATAAGAACCATACTGCCGCAATTTAATAGCATTCTAATTATAACCACTGTCGTTATCTTTTTAGTAAAAACAGTTAAGTTTTCAGAATCGCAAGGGAATATTGTTAAAAAAATAATTTTTCCTAAGGGAAGATTTTCAAGAGCATCTAGAAATTTGGCCCTTGCCTGTTTGACTTTTATTATTATTGGGATGCTTTCAATTTTTGGGTATACATTTCCTGAATTTTATCCTGTGTTGAGAAGAACAATAATTCTCTCAACAATTTTCACTATATTTTTAATTGCACTAATATACCTTAATAATTCCACAAAACCAACTAAAATTATGACAAAGATTGTGGGAATATCTCTTCTAACAATTTTATTAATTATTACAAATATTGTTTCTTCAGTTGTAACCTGGGTAAGGAAAGATTATGATAAAAAGAGGTTAACTGAAGTGAAGTCAATTGAAAGATTAGTTGGTGTTGCAAAGGATGATGGGATTAAATTTTCGAATTTAATAAAAAGCAATAAAGCTGTATCCATTCCTAAACATATCAGATATATTGCCATAAAGCCTCAAACAGAAGGGTTTTTTTCCAATAATTATTCTCTAATTTATAATAACTCTAATCATTTGTCAGAAAATTCTCTGGTTAAATCTGATATGATTCATAAAAAGAAAAGACTGAAAGTACTGATGAATAAAGCAAAAAAAAATAAAATTCATGATAATACAGGCAAATTGATTAATCCCGCAATTGATGAGTTGAGAAAACTTGCTATCAAAAAAATAACTGAAGAAAAAGTGCCAATATTAAAAAGATCCGGAAGATTGATGGACGATGAAGATATGTCAAAATCATTTATATACTATAACTTTATTAAGGGGGGGCTTATTTATGAAGTGGGTTATGATTATATCGACTTTAGAAAGACAATCCATGCCCCGGCTTTCAATTTATTATTGGGGGTTATAGTATTGAGTTTTGCAATTATAATAATCTTTCCTCTATTATTCAGAATTGTTCTGACAAAGCCCATGGAGGAACTTCTTGACGGGGTGAGGGAAGTAAATGACGGTAACCTGTCTGTTGAAGTACCGGTAAAAATTCATGATGAAATTGGATTCCTTACTGCTTCATTCAATAATATGGTTTACTCAATCGATGAACAGCAGTCCAAGCTTAGATATTATGCTGAGAATCTTGAGGAGATGGTAAAGGAAAGGACAAAAGAACTGCAGTCGGCAATGGAAGAAGTTGAGGCGACTAATGAAGCTCTCATAATAGCACGTGATGCATTGTGGGGAGAGATGGAACTGGCGAAAAAAATTCAAACAGTCCTTTTGCCTGAAAAACCTGAGATCCAGGGATATGACATATCCGCAAAAATGATACCTGCTGCAAATGTGGGAGGTGATTATTACGACATCATTAGTATTGGAGGAATTAATTGGTTTGTCATTGGAGATGTCTCAGGCCATGGGGTTCCTGCAGGCCTTATTATGATGATGGTACAAACTTCAATACATTCGACATTGGAGCAAAATCCTAATCTTGACCCTTCAAAATTAATTTCCCTTGTCAATAAGACCATACGGAAAAACATCCTCCGTGTTAAAGAAGATAATTACATGACCCTAACAGTATTGGCCACTACAAAGCATGGGGAATTTACTTTTTCAGGGCTTCACCAGGATATTTATATTTACAGATCCGCTTCGGGCAGTGTTGATTCAATTAAAACCGGAGGTATGTGGCTGGGGTTGGCTGATAATATTAGAAATACTGACTTTGAGGGAAATTTAAAAATGAATCATGGCGATACGATGATTCTTTATACCGATGGTATAACAGAAGCCTGGCACAAAGAGTCAGTTCAGGGAAGGAGAAATCCCGAATCTGATATGTTTGGCGAGGAAAGGCTTATAAATATATTAAAGAAGACAGGACATATGAGTTCAGATGAAATTAAAAAAGAAATATTGCAAGCTTTAGATAACTATGATATAGTTGATGATGTAACTCTTGTCGTAGTCAAAAGTCTCCCCTGATTTATCTTTTAGCAACAATCAGTTCGTTTTATTCAATTTTTTCATATAAAACATTTGTGACAATATAGTTTTTTGCAATTCCAAATAAATTGATATAATGCTTTTTTTTATTGATTTATTGGTGGCTTTGTAGGATATTAATAATGATAAATACCATTGGGGGCTTTTATGGAGAAGTTTTTTCTTTTAGATGCGAGTATTGATCATGTGGCAATGATTATTGTAAACTTTGCCATTGCCGGGTATCTTTTTTCATTAAAGAATAAGGATAAGTCAACGTGGATGCTGGCATTTTATTTTTTATCCTTTGGTATTTTCAGTATCAGGCTGTTTTTACATGTTTCATGGCTGGACTACAACTTTATGTATCTAACAGAAATGGGGATGGCACTATTATTTGTTTCCCTGTTTTTCTTTATTCCATTTTCTTTGTATTATTATAAACCTTTTAATAAAATTGCCACTGGAATTATCTTAACGGTAGCCATACTGATTACTGTAGGTTTTTTTGGATTATACGCATTCCTGGCTATTAGAAGCCCATGGACAGTTTTCCAGTTTGCATCTGACCAGTTTTTCTTTAATAATACAGGTCGTTTTATTGGTATACCTGCTACTGTATTGAATTTTACCCCTGCATTTGTCTTATATCTGAAAAGTGTGAAATATTCAGAAAACAAAGATAACCTTTTTAAAAGATTATTTTTTGCAAAGGGCAGGATTTCAAAATCCTGCAAACGTTTTGCCTGGGCATTGTTAAGTTTGATGCTGCCAGCAGCAAGCGGTACACTTGCATACCTGGGAATATTGAGTTATGACATTGTCAGGATAATTATGATTATGTCAACTTTACTGCTTATTTTCGTTGTTGTTATCGTCTATCTTAATAATTCCATGGAACCTACAACTTTTATGATCAAGATTATTGGAATTACCCTTGTAACAGTAATAATATTTTTCGCAGTTGTTGGATTATTAGTTATTACCTGGGAAAAGGACGGATATGACAGAAACAGGTTATCGGAGGTTAAGAATATTGAGAGATACCTGAATATTAGTGAGGAAGAAAAGGTCCCCTTTGGGGAATTGATTAAGGATAAAAAAATCATTATACCAGGTAAAATCAGGTATATTTCTTCACGTCCGGTGAGCGATGGTATTTATTCCAAGAATTATTCCCTCCTGTATAATAGGACTAAAAATATTTCAAGTGAAGAACTTTACCAGTCAGATAAGTTGGAAAAGGATAATAAAATTAGAAAAATGATTCGTTCACTTGAGGGAAAAAAAATAAAAGATGGAGATGGGAAAACCAGAATACTATCCAATGATGATGCCAAAAGGATAGCCCTTGAAAAAATAAGTGAAGAGAAAGTGGTTTTGATGAAAAGAGGCGGTAGGGTATGGGATTATTCAGATCTGAAAACATATTACACAACATTTAAATTTAGAAGCAACGGCTCAATTTACGAGCTGGGTTATGAATATACTGATTACAGAAAAAAAATACATGTTCTTTCTTTCTGGTTATTGATAGTTTTGCTCATTCTCTGTGTAGTAATTCTAGGTATTTTCCCATTGTTTTTTAGAAGTGTTCTTACGGTTCCACTGAGAGTATTACTTGGAGGGGTTAGAGAGGTAAATGAAGGTAACCTGGCCATCCAGGTACCCATAAAGACACAGGATGAAATTGGATTTTTGGCATCATCATTTAATAGTATGGTTGCCTCTATTAGTAAAGCTCAGTCTGAATTGAAATATTATGCTGAGAACCTTGAAAATATGGTCCGGGAGAGGACTGAGGAATTACAGGCTGCCATGGAAGAGCTTGAGGCTACGAATGAGGCCCTGGTATTGACAAGAGATTCCCTTTGGGGGGAAATGGAAATAGCAAAAAAAATCCAAACAGTCCTTCTCCCCGAGTCTCCATCTATTGATGGTTTTGAAATTTCTGCCAAGATGATACCAGCTGAAAATGTTGGTGGTGATTATTATGATGTCATAAATTATGGTGGAATTGACTGGCTAATTATCGGAGATGTTTCCGGCCATGGTGTACCTGCAGGGTTAATTATGATGATGGCACAGACTTCTATTCACTCAGTGCTTGAGAAACACCATAATTTAAAACCTTCAAAGTTACTTTCACTGGTGAATAAAGTATTGAGAAAAAATATAATTCTTCTTAAGGAAGATAAATATATGACCATAACTGCGCTTGCTGCATTAAAAGACGGCAAATTCATGTTTTCAGGTCTCCATCAGAACATTTATATTTATCGGGCTCAGTCGGGTAATGTAGACTCAATTGAAACTGATGGAGCATGGGTGGGTTTGTTGGATGATGTGGAAGATAAAATGAATAATAAAATATTGCAGCTCAACAGGGGAGATACCATGATTCTTTATACTGATGGTATAGTTGAAGCGTGGTTAGAGGGTACTGTTAAGGATAAGCGAGATCCCGAAATGGACATGTATGGTGACGATAAGCTTATTGAGCTTTTAAGAAAAAATGGTAATGACAATTGTGATAATATCAAGAAAGCAATACTTGATTCCTTAAATGAATATGCCGTAGATGATGATGTCACTATTGTGGTGATAAAGCGTACTGCCTGATTTTTCTTCATGATGTGGAGTGCTATTTATGAAAAAATATTTAATTCTTTTTCCCTTACTCGTTCTTTCTTTTACTGTGTTTTTGGGAAATGTACCTGCGACATATTGGGCTTGTGATGGGAAAAAGGCCGGTGATAAGTGCGCCTGGGGTATGGGTGTGCTAATAACGGTAAGTGTGTTAAACTTGAAAAGTGTGCAGATAATCCCGGGACGAAGGTTGATGAATGCCTTCAATGCAATAGAGGTTAATTGGTCATAGAAATATTGTCATGCAATGATTGTTTAGAGTTATTCTTAAAATGCTGCCATGCCTCCCATTTGTAAAACCCCATTGGATTTTCTCACCCGGCTAATCGTAAAAATGATTTGAATCAATGTTGATGATTGTTTATAAAGGATAGTAATTAAAATTACATTAGCTATGATTTTAATTTATTGTAGAGATTTTAAAAGGATATATACTATTTACTGATAAAAGCCGATATTATTATAAATACCAGTGGGTTATTGAAAAAATGTTGATATAATAGAGTTGTTATAATACTATACAGAATCTTTCAGTAAGAACTTTTAAGTTCTGGGGGCATTATGATTAAATTTTATGTGCAGGCTTCAAGTATGGGAAGCATAGCAATTGCCATAATGACATTTGTAATTGCAATTTATCTGTTCTCGTTAAGGAATAAAGATAAGTCAACGTGGATGTTCTTATTGTTTTTTTTCACTTTCGGCATATTTTCCCTTAGAAATGCCTTTCATAATTCCATACTTTCATTTGATTTTTTACCTATCACGGGCATTCTTTTTACATTCAATTTTATTCCTCTTTTTTTCCTGGTGCCTTTTTCATTATACTATCATAAAGAACTGAACAAAACTGTTTCACGGACTATACTCATTCCATATATTCTTTCAGTTTTTGGTGTTATTGCCCTCTTTGTTCATAAGGTTATTGCCACAGACATAATATATTTTAAATTTGATACTGATCTGTTTTTCTTTAAGGGCCTGGGATCCCTTTCGGGTATGGTAAGTACTGTATATATTTTAACATCTATTATTGTCTTTCTTGTGAAATCGGTAAAGTTTTCAGAATCAGATGATAATGTTTTTAAAAAGTTATTTTTCCCAAAAGGAAGAATACCAAAAGCCTGTCGTAATTTTTCCCTTGGAATTTTAAGCTTCATTCTTATTGCAATTACCGGCATGCTTACGGTCATGGATATACTGACTTACGATATGAGCCAGATAATGTTTATTTTTGGCACATTGATTCTCTGGTTTGTATTATCACTACTTTATCTGAATAATTCACCTCAACCTTCATCCTTTATGATAAAGATAGTGGGGATATCTCTTATAACAATACTTATCATTTTTAGTACTCTGGGGGTATCTGTTGTTACATGGGAAAAAGGGCATTATGATAAGATGAGGGTCTCAGAGCTGGACAACGTGAGGGTTTTCCTGGGCATGGCTGATAAAGAGGGAATTACTCTGCCAAAGTTAATTGAACTTAATAAGTCCATAAAGATTCCCAGTGATATCCAATATATAGCAGTGAGGCCCGAAAAAGACGGCCCGTACTCAAAGAATTATTCTATAATATACAATACATCCAGTAATCTCTCTGGAGAGCGTTTGGTAAAATCGGATGACATCCGAATAGATATTAAATTGCAAAAGTTGATCCCATCAATTAGAAGATCAAAAATAAAAGATAAGAAT
>JBHPHB010000117.1:0-9635 GCA_042569985.1 Spirochaetota bacterium
TGCCAGGTATTTCCCCGATCCCTTCAGGCAGAAAAACTATCTCAACCCGGCAAAACTCTGGTCGGGCATGATAATTTTGAAGGTATTGCAGAAAGACGCAAATGGAGATTACCACTATGAAGAGACTCTTTCCGATGCGTTAAAGGAAATTGAAGCCAGGGAGGATTACAAAAAGATAGTCCTGGGCATTGAAAAAAGGATAATCGATGCCGGCGGATACGATAAGGCTGCCATTGATATACTGGCAGACGCAATTAATGGACTTGGAATGCTTGCTAAAAATCCTTCTAACAACAGCCTCCAGTTTAGAAGGGAGTACTCACTTGTAATCAGGGATATTATTGACGGTGACGGAACGGGCGACAAGGCAAGGGAACAGAAAATGACCAAGGATAAATACATTGAGAAGTTCATTAAGGCTCCTCAATTTCAGGACATGGGTGAGCTCGTGTTCTTCCTTGAGAATGAAATAAACGTGAGAGAGTTTCTTATCGCCTCAATCAAGAATATCATGGAAAAGACGAAGGGTACGGCCAGTGCCGGTGCAAATATAACACTGCCAAAGTGGAAAATTGACCAGGTCAAACTGCCCACATTTGATGATAAGTATAAATTCTACGATTACTTTGAGAAGAGGGGTTCACTGGAGTGGCAAAACCTCCTCAAAGAACGGCTCGTTGTAAAGCTCAACGACTATGTTACATCATCAAAGTTCAGGCTTGAAAGCGACCCCACCCTCCTTGACAGGAACAAGATTGGCACTTTCCTCGATACACTGGACCAGAAGGTTCCTGAAATTGTTAACTGGGAAGTTAAGGTTGCCAATAAGATAGTTAAGTAGCCCCCCACCCCACCCCCCGGAGGAGGGCTTTGAAAATTAAAGAAGGTGCATTTTCATTATTTAAACGTGACACCTCAACGGGTTCATTAACATTTGTAGAGAAATATGGTGGAACTTCAAGTTTAGACAAACCGGTATACGCTGTAGTTTCTCCTGATAATGCACACGTGTATGTTGCCGCCTCTTATTCGAGCAAGGTGGCGTGGTTCATGAGAAATTCATTGACCGGTAAGCTTAAATATATTGGCGCATATGTGAATGGTAATATTACCACTACATATGCTGTAATCATTTCTCCTGACGGAAATAATGTTTATGCCGTATCAAAGGATTTAAGCGCCATTGTATCATTTTCCAGGGATAAGTAATATTTCATTTTGCAAATAACCGCCTCCTCTTCCCCCCCCCCTCTTCTCAGGAGAGGGGGAATAATTAATTGACAGCAAACATCCCCTCATATATCCTCTCTTGAAATTCACACAATTAAGGAGACAAAACATGAAAAAATGTTTAGCAATCACTCTTATATTAACAATAATATTCTTTGCCATCCCCATACCCTCAAATGCTGCAAGCATGGGCATTGGTGTAACCACCTGGACCTCCTGGTGGGACTTTGAGCAGGATAGCCAGGAAGACTCACCCGATATAGGCCATGCATTCCTCTTTGGCCCTGCAGTATCTATCGGAATTTCTCCAAAGTGGAAGGTATCCGCGGTTTTTCTTTACGGTAAATTCAAACCCGATGTCCCGGCAGTTGATGAAAACAGTACTGACGGCGGGGGGTTCCCTCCGGAACTGAAAAGATACGACCTTGATGTTACGCTCAGTTATATACTGCTTGATTATTTTAAAATCTTTGTTGGCGGAAAGTTCATGGGCTATGAATTTGAGGGGGGTACTCATATGTCGGGCGGGCCCGCTATCGGAATGGGGCTGACATTAAACCTTGTTGATAACCTGTACCTGCTTTTTAATGTTTCAGGGATGTTTCTCTTTGGCGGACAGGAAAGCGAAAGGTCAGAGGGAACTTTTACGGCAGACTTTTATGAAGCAGGCGTTAATTCAAGCCTTTCCCTTGCCTATTACTTTACGCCGATAAATACAACTCTCAGCATCGGTTTCAGGCACCAGTTTTTTAAAACAATCATGAAAGATGATCTTGAGAATGAAGGTGACCAGATGCATAATTTTTATGGTATAACTATTGCAGCAGTGTTTTCGTTTAACATATAAAACTTTTTTTTAAGTTCATCACAACCGGGTGGGGCCAAAGTGTATTTTTTGTTCCCGCCCGGTAATAACTTTATCTTGACAATGCAGCCCGCCATGATATTTTATTAAAAAAATCATCCCACAAGGAGAATATCCATGAAAAAAGGTATAATAATTACAATCATCTTATCATTAGTAATCATAGCCGCACCAAAACAATCACATGCCATAAATGTAGGCATTGGTGCAACAACCTGGTTTTCCTGGTGGGATTTAAAATTTGAAGATCAATCCGACCCGGATATAGACCCTGCTTTTCTTTACGGGCCTGTTTTATCAATTGGATTTACACCTAAATGGAAATTATCAACTGTCTTTCTATATGGTGTATATGACACCGGTGGTTCAGATATGCCTTCTGATTTTAAAAGGTACGATCTGGATGTTGCAATAAACTACATATTACTTGATTTCCTCAAGATCTTTGGGGGGGGTAAATTTATGGGATATGACTATGACAGCGGGAGTCACCTTGCCGGAGGCCCGGCAATCGGCATTGGCCTCACCATAAATTTAATTGGAGACCTCTATTTACTGACCAATATATCAACAGGTTTTCTTGCAGGATACCAGAAAGATAAACAAGTCGATTTTGAACAAAACACAAAATTTTACGAAGCTGCATTAAATTCAAGTTTATCGTTTGCATATGTAATTTCACCAATAAATACAACAATCAGCCTTGGCTTCAGATATCAATTTTTAAAAACATGGTATGAGGGTTCAAGTGAAAGTTATAACGATTTCATAAGCCATATTTACGGTGTAACGCTGACTGCAGTATTTTCATTTGACATATGAGAAAGGTAATAATCAGTTTGTTCATAGTATAAAATATGGAAGAGATCCTTAACAGTATAATTGAATTCCTGCTGCCGCAGAATGATATAGTCCTGTATCTATTCTTATTCTTAAGTGCAGTAATTGAAAACCTCTTTCCTCCAATACCCGGGGACACAATAACCGCACTGGGCGCCTTTCTTGTGGGCACAGGACGGCTCAATTATCTTCTTGTATATATATCCACAACCCTGGGGTCCGTTGCGGGCTTCATGTCCCTGTTCTTACTGGGCAGATATCTCCAGAGGGAATTCTTCATAAACAAAAACTATAGGTTCTTCCCGGCCGAAAGCATTGAATCCTCGGAAAAGTGGTTCTCCAAATATGGTTACTTTATTGTTCTTGGAAACAGGTTCATGCCCGGCATCCGGTCGGTCATTTCAATTGTATCGGGCATTTTAAAGTTAAGCATTTTAAGGGTGTTTATTCTATCCTTAGTGAGCGCCTCAATTTGGAACCTCATCTGGATACAGGCCGGGTTTATGCTGGGCAATAACTGGGACGTTGTAAAAACAAGATTTTCTGCTATATTAAGGAACTATAATATTGTTGCAGGTATTATAATTACATTAATAATTTTATCATTTATATTTTATAAAATAAGAAAGATGCATAAAGAAAGAAGTAATAAGGGATAGCATTGAAAAAAATTAAACTGGATTTTGATGATTTTATCTTAACTGCAAAGCTCTTTGATATTAACACGGCAAAGTCTTTGGTAGAAATTCTGCCATGCAAAATTGAACTTATTAAATGGGGCGATGAGCTTTACGGCCCGTTAGACTTAAATGTCAAAGAAGAATCACTTATCCCGAATATTCCCGAAGGGGGAATTGCCTATACAAACAGGGGCAACTACCTCTGTATATTCTACGGTCAAACTCCCGCATGGCCCGTTGAGCATATAGGAGAGATTGAAGGGGACAGTTGGAAAAAATTGCGGGGAAAACCCTGCCTTGCCAGTGTAAAGATATCTCTTGATTTAAATGAATAAAACAACTACTCCGACAAGGTCACATTTAATTCCAGTGAACGCCCCCCCGTACCGGGCACTGTTATTGCCTGTGAATAGGTGAGGTTATCATCACTTGCAAAGTTCAGTGTATAATTACCGGGCATAAGTATTTTATGATAATATCCATTGCCATCAGAAGTTGTTACAAGGTCACCGCCGGTAATATCAACGCTTACATTAGAAAAAGAGATGCCGTTAATATCTGTGACTTTCCCATAAACTCCCATACCGGCGGCTTTAATAAATCCCACAAGAGAATTCCTGTTATACAAAAATATTTCCTCAACGCCCTCTTCTGTTTCAGGATTAAGTGTTGCAACCTCAACAGTATAATCAAGACAGCCTGCTTCCATATAGCTCCAGTCCTGAAGAGAACCGGTAATTATATACCAGTCACCGCCATTTATGGTGCCGTCAATTACATGATCTATTGACATTAAATATGGATTATCATTAAAGCTGCCCGAAGTAGTATAGACCCTGCCCATATACTCCACGAGGTTACTCTCAAGGGGTATGTCACCTCCCGTACTATTGCTGTCATAATCAAAGGGCATATTAACAATTACCGCTCCCGAGTGATAGGTTGCTGACAGGTGGAATATTGTTTCAATTGTATAATCCCGAATCGCCCGGGACTCGGGTTCAGAAAAGGAAAATCCCCCGCTATCCGGTAATGATTCCCATTGAAAACTGAAGTTTCTGTTAAGGTCAACTCTATTGGCGTTATACCTGCTGCCCGATTCAGCGCCATCGGGATTTAGCATTGGTATAATAACAATATACCTGTCATTAACAATATCTGTAACATCAGAATGGGAACCATAATTTGATGTGAGGTATTCTATGAAACGCAGAAGCAGCTCTCCGCCTATCTTTTCATTCCCGTGGATGTAACCTGTAAGCCTAATCCTCGGTTCCATTTCATTGACATCGGGATTATCAGATATGACTATGGCAGGGATATCTCTACCGTTTACGCTTGTGCCTATCGATTTTATTGAAGTAATATCGGGGTAGCTGCTTTCAATATCAGCTAAAAATGCCTGGAGCTCTGTATAATTATGATAAACGGCAACCTGCGAACCACTATCATCTTTACATGAAATTGAAATAAATGCAAAGGTCATGCAAATGAAAAATATATTTTTTAAAACATTGTTCACTCTGAACCTGTAAAATAAAATTTCTCCGGTCCCATGGTTTTCAAAAGGGCTAATCCAAGGATCTCCTCATCGACCTCGCCTTCATTGGAGAAGAGGTGCTGTATCCTTGCACCGGGGTTCCGCCCTTCCAGCATAATAGACGGCGTAAGCATCTCTCCCATTGACGATACCATGCACCCTTCCGGCGCAACATTGAGGACCAGGTCTGTTCCGTGCTGTAACTGTAAAATAGTTTCACCCACATATGGGCAAAGTTCACCTACCGGTTTAAGTGTAGGTATAATTTTTTTTGTTTCTTCAAATGCTTCAATCAATGGAGGCGGCATTTCCACTCCGCCGGCTTTATAAATTGGTGCTGCCAGGATATTTCTTACATTATTGATGCTTGACCTGATTTCCTTTTTATATTTTATCTTCTCTTTAATCTGTTTTTTAATTTTTCTTTTTTCTTTTCCACTCTCAGCTGTATCCAGGGATTCTGTGAGCACCGAAATACTGCCATTGGCTAACCTGACACGTTCCTCCATCATCACCTCGAAAACCGACCACACCGGGGTGTAGGTCAGATCAAAGCTGCCAAATCCCAGCTGATCTATTAGGGTCTTGGATATTTCCTCCACCTGTGCCACCCTGAGATAAAGTTCACCGTCAACATGAATTTTAAGTTTCTTTTGTTCATTGCCTTTACTATCCGGTGAACTTTCAAAAGGATAGATCCACTTATCATGAAATTCTTTAAATATCTTCCTCATCCCATTATTGTTATATAAGCCATAGCCAAAATATGTTACCAGTCCGGAAAGCTTTGGCAGATACTTTTCTGTAAATTTAGAAAGGGCAACTATATATTTACCGGGATCTGTTTCATTTTCAATTACTGTGGCAACCCTGCTTTTCATTTCCCTAAAATCTTTAACCAATTTCTCATATTGTTGTGAATTTTTTATATACGAGCCAGCCTTGAAGAATACCGAAAGAAAAGCACCATGCATAATAATACCCTGGAATGCCTGGTATGCAACCCACTTTTCAACGGGTAGATAATAGTCCTTTTTGCCTTCCTGGCTGCTCATGAGGTTTTCCATAATTTTTATGGGAGGATAGGAATTTGCATTTCCAGAACTCTTCTCCCTTCCAATCATCTTGTAGAGTTCCAGCTTAGCCATCTCGGGATACTGGCCAAACCTGCACGGCCCGTCTCCACTGGGCATAAACACAACCACTCTCTCCTTATCTTTCACAAGAGGATCATTTTCCTCTTTTCTCTTCTTGAAATCCTCAATTGCCAGGATTGTATCACCATACACAACTGCAAGGGGAACACAGAGAAAATCACCCATGTACTTTCTCCCAATCTTTGCCTTCCCTTCCAGGTCATATTTGCCATCCTCGTAATTGTCAATTACAGTTATACCGCCTGCCCTGAGTGGAGATGTCAAAGTCCTGTTATCGGAAAGAGTCGGGAAATATATTGCATCGGTTTCCTTATTCAGCTCCTCCATTTTAAAATCATTTAAATATTCAATCTTAAAGTTTACATTATCAATTTGAGAAATTGTATCATACAATTTCTTATGGAGCTGGTTCAGGTGTGTGTTTACCCTGTTCTCAAGGTGGGCAAGCTCGGCAATCATGCCATCAGACTGAATTATCAATGATGGTATATTCTTGGCAACCTCGGCAATTAGAGGGTTTGAAACTGTGTCCGGCCCGCACCTGAAGGTAGAGACAACCACCAGGGATATTAAAGAATCAGTTTCATCCTCTTCAATTTTTTTAACTAAATCACTGAGCCTCTTGTTCTTGATAATTTTATGAAACCGCTTTTTGGCTATGGCACTTGCCTTGCTAATAAGGTCGTGGGGATTTTTCCAGTATATATAACCGAATTCTTCATCGAGATATGTATCAAAAACATATGATGGAATGGCATAAACTCCCTTGTCCTTTAAAAGTTTTCCCACATGGCTGTCATAGAGTCCCGGGTTAAGTATATATTCCCTGGCAATAACAATTGATATGTCTTTACCCTCTGAAATTGACTCTTCAATAATATCACTTACCTTCTCTGTAATCTCATCTGTCAGCCTGTTGTTCTCCTCTAAAGCAGATTTTACTGCCTCCAATAATTCTTTCTTTGAAACGTCCTTGGAGTAAAACTCCATGATTTCATTAAAGTCCCCGTATATCTGGTCTGTAATATATCCGGGATCATCTTTATCAAGGGAAACAGTGAATACTTTGAACTTAGCATTAGCATATCTTGTCTTTGCAAACTGATAGGCAACCATTATTCCGCCCTGGTTCGTTGTGCATGTCCTTCCAAGACTCAGTCCCTCGGTAGGTAAAAATTCGATCTGAGGGACGAGGATCAATCCGTGGTCTTCTCTGGCAAGACGGAGAAACTGGCCGGATGTACCAATATTGGGTGCACATGTATCAATCTGAAACAGGGGCTGGCCTTCAATAATATCATCAGACTTAACATCATCAACATGAACGGGTATTCCTAATTTTTCAAATATCTTGCTGAAGAAATATGAATGTGATGATACCGAAAAGCTTCTTGGTATAACGAGCCTGTTTTTATCCTGGGACTTCGGCATCTTACTGTCAATAAAATCCCAAATTTCCTTATAAGTGCCCCTGGTCTCCTTATTATCTCCCTTTACCTTTGATGCATCAAGCTCATTAACAGCAGTGCACCCTCCAAGCTTTAGTTTAATCTTTTTATCCGGGTCATCAGTAGTCAAAAGTGTCCTTGCACACCTGGCATTCTTATCACCGCAGGCAACACCCTTGCATATAAACATCTTCTTCTTAAATTTCTGATCAACAAGGTCATTGAGATTACAGTAATCATCAATTATGGGGTGGTTCATATCCTCAATACTCTTAATGAGGCCCATGCAGGCCCTGTGCCCGGGAAGCGGTGGAACAAGACAATATGTATCAGAACCTGTGTACTCCTGGATCCTTTCCGTAACTGCCAATGGCAGAGGATGAGAAAGCATGGTCTGCCCGTGAAGAAGGGCAACTGCATTTTTCGGAAAGTCTATCTGGTCCCAGAGGCTTCTTGCCATATTCTCAACAATGGCATAACAGCAAGAAGCAAGTACCTCGTCGATGCCGTAACCTTCAGCCTGCATTTTCCTGGCATTCTCCATGAGAAAAACAGCGCACGTCGCATTAATGCCATAGGCCTTTTCGGCATTATAGGCCTTTGAATATGCTTCTTTTACTTCACCAATACCAAAGAGGGCCTTAAGTGTATCCATGAGGCTGCCCGTTCCGGCGGAACACTTCACATTCATGGCATTGTCAAAGAGTTCATTTTCTTCGAGCGATATGATTGAAACCTTTGTGTCCTCTCCGCCAATATCAATTAAAAGTGAAAAATTCTCGTTAACATTTTCTATACCCTTGGCCTTTAATTCCTTTATATGGTCATTGGCATACTTTATGGACCCCCGGGCATGTGCATAGTTCTCTACGAGAACAAAAATTCTATCCTCCAGGTGAGGGTAAACCTGGCTTAATGCCCTCTGCACCTGGTAACGCCCGCTCCCGGTGATACCAATATTCTGGATATTTAATTTTTCAATTCCGCTGACCTTAAGTTCACGGAAGATATGTTTTATCGTTTCAATTGTATCACCATGGTTACCATAGGAATTTCTAAACATCATGTCACCAGTATTGGCATCACTGACAACCATCTTTGCCATTGTGGAACCGATATCCAGGGCTATGTTAACAGGTGTTTCAACAAATTTTTTCGCATTGATTTCTTCAACCTCAGGATCGGGCATACGTTTATAAAGATTTTTGCTTTCAAACTTTTCTTTTGATTTCTTAAATGGAAGAAGTTCAATTAATGTGTCGGGCTTCTTTAAGACAAAGTCACTTTTCTTTCTGAAAGCTCCCTCAAGGTGATCAATTAGATATTTCATACCGGTTATATTTATATTATCATCTTCGTCATATACAATTTCTTTAACACCGGACTCCCTGAGGAAATCCTCGGCACAATCCCTGGCATACTGCCACATAAAAGCCCCGCCAGTGAGATAAACCTTTTCAACGCCACGGGCCATCTTACTGCACGGTTTGTTTACCTCGGATTTCATAGTTACTGCAAGCGCATAGTCAAGGGGGATACCCTGGTTTTTATCTGAGATTGTTGCGGATGAGCTGAAAACTCCGCATCTGTCCGACCTGATTGGAACCTTTAGCCTTTCAAGATTTCCCTCTGTCCCCAGAAAATCCTCAAGCAAATTATCTACTCCGTCTTTATCTATATCAAGCTTTTCAAGAATCCTCGTTAAATTTACTCCCGTGCCCGCCCCGCATTTGGGGTTTACAAGCAGAGAGTCATCAATAAGGTTATCATCCCTGTCAATACTGATAACCATGTATCCCGAAGCGGATAAATCTATGATACCCAGTTTATTGATATGCCTGTTTTCATCCTGCTCAAAAAAATATCTTGCAGCAG
>JBHPHB010000118.1:0-9627 GCA_042569985.1 Spirochaetota bacterium
ATATAGTAAAAAGCTTATAATAATTACATATTTCTTGACATATTTATAAACCCAGTTAGTATTATTATATGATATACAGTTGATGCGTATCATCTAAGTAAAATTAATTTATATTTATGCAATAATTCCCCGGAGTAAATAAATGAAGATGCCAAGTATACTCATTATTGAAGATGAAGCAATTATTGCACTAAATATTCGGGATAAACTTGAAAAACGAGGATACAAAGTAGTAGGCATTGCAAATAATAGAAATCAAGCTTTGAAACATATCAGGGAAGAAAATCCTGATCTTTTGCTGATTGATATAATGCTTGATGGTAAGTTTGAGGGCATTGACATCGCCATGACTGTTAAGGAGGATTTTAAGAAGCCATTTTTATTCCTCACCGCCCATTCCGATGAAAAAACACTGAAAGAAGCCAAGCTAACTGAACCATATGGTTATATATTAAAGCCTGTAAAAGAGAGTGAGCTATATTCTTCAATTGAGATTGGCCTGTATAAGTATGAAATGGAATCAAAACTCAGGGAGAGTGAAGCAAAACTGAGGGCAATTTTCGAATCTTCTCCAAATGCCATTATAGTAACAGATATCTCCGGGGTTATCCGTAATTGTAGTCACATGGCGTTGAATGTTTTCGGCTATTCGTCAAAGGATGAACTTGTCGATAAACCTGCCTTGAATTTAATTGACATAAGTGATCGTCAAAAGGCAGTTGATAAAATGGAAGAGGCCATTCCTAACGAGCTTTTGAAAAATGAAGACTTTCGCATAGTGAAAAAGGATGGCCATGAGTTTATTGGGGAGATTTCGGCAAGTGTTATAAAGAATTATTCCGGTGATCCAATAGGTTTTGTTTCCATAATAAATGATATAACTGATAGAAAACGAATTGAAGAAGAGATTTTGAGGTACAGGGACCATCTTGAAGAAAGGACTGCTGACCTCCAGTCCGCGAACGAGCTGCTGCAGAGGCAAATTGAAATCCGCACGGAACTTGAAAAGGAGATGGCAGAAATAGAAGAAAAAGAAAGGGAAAGGATTGGACAGGATTTACATGACGGGCTTGGCCAGCAATTAACAGGGATAAGATATCTTCTTGGGCAGATGATTTTAAGGATGGAAAAGGAATCATCGCCTGATGAGGCAAAGGCCAGGGAAATAATGACCCTTTTGGATGAAGCAAAAGATATGGTAAGAGACCTTTCAAGGGGGTTTGGCTCAATTGATCTTGAGGAACATGGCTTTAACAATGCCGTTGATAAAATGCTTGCCGATGCTAAAAGAATTTTTGGGGTATCATTTAAGTATAAGAGCAATATATTAATAAAAGACAGGGTTGTTGCGACAAATCTTTATTTTATAATTAAAGAGGTTATTACAAATTCAATCAAGCATGGGGAACCCGGAGAGATTGATATCAGGTTAAAACGGAATAATGATGGTATAAAACTTCGTGTTAAGCATAATGGGAAGCGTTTTAAAGTGCCCGGGGATGCTAATGTTGGTTTGGGGTTGAAAATTATAAATTACAGGTTGAGTAAAATGAACGGTACTATGGATATTTTAGATAATCCAAAAGGTGGCACTATATTTGATTTTATTGTTATAGATGAACCACAGGAGGAGAAGTAAATGGCTAATGAAAAAATAGAAAGAGTAACAATTTATATTCTTGACGATCATCAGATTGTTCGAAAAGGGCTTTCTCAATATATAAATGAATCTGATGAATTTGTAGTTTGTGGTGGTGCTGGTGATGCCAGCACTGCGATCCAGGAGATAAACTCAATAAAACCCGATCTGGTAATAGCTGATATTTCACTTGAAGGTGCAAATGGGTTTGAATTTGCAAAAGCATTGAAAGAACGCCATAAAAACATATATGTACTGTTTCATTCAATGCATAATGAAATACCCTATGTGGAAAGGGCAATGAGAGCAGGTGCCGATGGGTATGTTTGTAAAAATGAGCCCATAGAAAATGTATTGATTGCGGCCAAGACAATATTAAAAGGTGAAAGGTATTTAAGTAAAGACCTGAAAGACAAACTACTAAACAAATTAATTGACGGTACTTCGGCGGAATCTGTTGATCCCATAAGCAGGCTTACAAACAGGGAGTTTGAAGTCTTTAAGAGGATAGGTAAGGGCTTTAGTATGAATGAGATCGCCGATGAATTAAGACTTAGCGTAAAGACAGTTCAAACTTACAGAGAACGTATTAAGGAAAAATTAAATATCAAGAAGTCCAAGGATCTGGTTCATTTTTCCTTTCAGTGGATAACGGCAAATATAAAGGAATAGGATTGTTTGTTTCAATGGAAACTGTATGATGATAGAAAATCAGTAGACTCTTCTGCCGGAGATGCTTTCGGCAATATTAAACGCATGATCCCCAATCTTTTCAAAACTTGTGAGCATATCAATATATAACAGGCCCGAAGGAACATCGCACCTTCCTTCATTAAGCCTGGAGATATGCTTTTTCCTGAATTCCTTTCTCAATTCGTCTATTCTGTTTTCAACAAGCTTTGCGTCATCAATTATATTTGAGTATTCCGAAATATTTTCAAGAAGTATTTGCAGAAATTCCCGCACTTTTATTGCGATTTCCATTATTTCCTTATCGGCCTTTTCAGAGAAATCAAGTTTATTGTCATATTTCCTTCTAATCAGTTTCATCAAAATCTCGCAGTGGTCACCAATTCGTTCAATTTCGTTTACTGAATGAAGAAGTGTTGATATCTCAACACTTTGGTCACTTGAAATATTGTGTTTTGAAACTCTCACAAGAAATTCAGATATCTCCTTTTCGAGTATATCTGTAGCATTTTCTTTTTCCTGTATTGATTTAATAATCTTACCAAGTTTTGTTGTGGGATTTTGAAAAACTTCAATGACAAGTTCAAACATCTCGCTAACGATTTCAATCATCCTCCTTGTTTCAAGCTTTGCCTGGTCGATATTAATTGATGGTGTATGCAGCAGGGCAGTAGAAATGTACTTGAGATGGAATTCATCTTCGTCAGTTTTCTTATCTTTGTC
Source organism: Spirochaetota bacterium (assembly GCA_042569985.1). Taxonomy (GTDB): domain Bacteria; phylum Spirochaetota; class UBA4802; order UBA4802; family UBA5550; genus JBHPHB01. The sequence goes on from JBHPHB010000118.1 coordinate 3,053, forward strand.
AGTTACAAGTTTAGTTGCAATTTTTGCCAGCATATTTACAAAGGGAAGAAATAATACCGTGTTAGTTATATTAAAAACAGTGTGAAATCCTGCCATGTGATCTGCAATGACACTTGATGAAGCACTGGTGGAGTAGGGGTCACCGGGGACAATTGCGTCTATGAGGGGAATAAAAAAAGCTTTAAATATTAATAAAACCCAAATTACCCCGATTATATTAAATAAAAAATGGACCCTGGCAGTTCGCTTGGCAGCAGTTGTAGTGCCGATAGATGCAATATTAGCAGTTATGGTAGTTCCGATGTTCTCCCCGAGGATGAGGGCACAGGAAGTGGGAAAATCTATTAGCCCGTTATATGCAAGGGCCATGGTCATTGCCATTGTAGCACTGGACGACTGTATAATCATTGTAACAATTCCGCCAATAAGTACTACTGCTAATGTTGAAGGAATGCTGTCTGCCTTATAGGCGGCCATGAAATTCATAACCGACTCTGATCCCTTAAGGACATTGACAGAATTTTTCATTATACTCAGTCCAAGAAAAAGAATCCCGAATCCAAGTAATACGTTTCCCCACTGTTGGACTTTTTCATACCTTATAAACCGTACAAAAAATCCCAGGGCTATGGCTGGGAGGGCAAAAGATGCAATTTTAACTTTGAAGCCGAAAATTGCCACGATCCATCCGGTTATGGTTGTGCCAATATTTGCCCCAAGTATTATTCCAATTGATTGCTGTAGATTTAAAAGGCCTGCATTTACAAAGCTTACCAGCATGACCGTTGTGGCACTGGATGACTGTATAACGCCAGTTATGAAAAATCCCGTAATTACACCAAGTACCCTGTTATTTGTTACTTTAAGTAATACATTACGGAGACCATCTCCCGTTGCCATCTGGAGAGATTCGCTCATGATTTTCATTCCGTAGAGGAAGAGCCCGAGTCCACCGAAAATTGTTACTGCAATACCAATATTATTCATCAAGCAATATATACCATTTCAATTAAATTTGTTATACTCTTCATTCAGAGAGATGTATTGAAAGTTATATTCAGTAGTGGAACAAATAATTGATTTTAAACTGTGTGTCTACAAAATTTTAATATAATAATTGTTTTTTAAATAAAAAATCCCCGGGAATTATCCATCCCCGGGGATAATATAAAAAGGAGAATTATGGAAAATTTATTATGGGCATTTATAAATCAGTTTTTCCTAAGTCCATACCCAAATGGAAATACCTTATTTTGAAAAGGTTTCCACATTCAAAAATAATATATAAAACATTGTAGATAGTAACAAAAAAGAAATGATTTTATAAGAATTAATTTGAAATTCATGTGCATAAAATAATTAGTGTATAAATTTATTTTCAGTATAGATAATTATGTGGAATTATGTAAATAAAATATTGCATATTCCAATTAGGAGTATTTTTTAAAAAGTGTTACTGGTGATTTAAATAGGCAGTTTCATAAAGTGGATTAAATAAAAAAGCTTACCAGATAAATATCATTGGATTGATTGGTTTACCGTGTTTGGTTACTGTAAAATGGAGATGGGCTCCTGTAGATTTTCCCGATGACCCAATATATCCTATGACATCTTTTTTGGTTACCCAATCACCCTTTTTCGCTTTTAACTTTGAGCAGTGCGCATATAATGAAGTATAGCCCTCATGATGCTGAATAATAATGGCATTGCCGTAACCGCCATGCCAGCCTGCAAATGTTACAATTCCCTCTCGACATGGTTTGAAGGGTGTTCCATGTCTGGCAAGTATGTCTACGCCATTATGAAAACTGTATCCGGGATTATAAGGATGATTCCTGTGGCCAAACATTGAAGTAAAAGATCCTTTTAGGGGACGTTGAAAATAGTTTTTAAAAGCATAGATTCTTTTAATTCTATCATTAAGAATTGCCGGTGAAGCTTTTTTAAAGAATACAAATCTCATGTCATCAGTCGATATTACTTTGAAGAAAGAGGGGAAAAAATCACCAAGAATCTTATCCCTGTAATTTAGCAGTTTGGACATCCTCCAGACATCCCGAATATCATCGAAAGCCATTAAAACTCCATCCTCTGATGGTATGATGATTTGTTCGCCAGCCCTGGGGTTTAATGATTTTAAGAAAGGATTGGCGGCAATAACTGTATCAATGGAAATATTGTTGGCATCGGCAATATCCCACAGGGATTCACCGGTTTTAACCTTGTGGATTTGTAGGATTACACCAGTGTTATACGGGTACGAGCAAATTAATTTAATATAATCTTCTTTTGAGGTAAAGATGGGGAAACCGTTTTTCAATATATAGCTTTCCCTGTCGATTTTAACGCTATCCCTTACGACTGCAGTTATAATATTACCAATAATAAAAACGCTAACAATAAAAGTTACCGCAACTTTTAAATAAGTTTTCAATCTCCAGGCGGTATAATTTGTTAATGGAAGATTATTAAACACCGTCCTCACCTAATTTTTTTGATTTTTTAGTTGCCGTTTCAACAGCATCAATAACGTATCCGGCAAATCCCGACCGGTCCAGAATGTGCACAGCGTCAATTGTTGTACCACCCGGTGAAGTTACCATGTTCCTCAGTGTTATTGGGTCCTCAGTATTTTCAAGTACAAGTTTTGCTGAGCCCAGTACAGTTTGGGCAGCTAAAATTATTGATTTATCCCTTGGTATACCCATTTTAACTCCACCGTCAGCAAGGGCCTGAATAAAAGTAAATACATAAGCAGGACCGCTACCCGAAAGACCCGTTACCGCATTCATCAATTTTTCCGGTAGGATCATGACTTTCCCAATGGAACTGAATATGTCTTTTGCAATTGTTAATGATTCTTCGTTAACGTTACCGTTAGGTGACATGACAATCATCCCCTCACCCGCCAGCGACGGTGTATTGGGCATCACCCTTATAATTTTATTTGTATGGCCTATCCTTTTTTCAATTTGATAATTGCTTATGCCGGCTGCAATGGATAGTATTATCTTATTATCTATTAAATTCTTTATTTCGTCAAGAATAAAATTTACCGTATCCGGTTTGACAGCAATAATAATTATGTCAGAATTTTTAACAAGTGCCTCAATTGAAGCTGATGTGATTATGTCTTTTTTAGAAAAGGGTGCTAATTTATTTTTATCTGTATCAAAAATATTGAGGTTGCCTGCGGGAATTTTAGCTTCTAAACCCAGAACTATGGCCCCTCCCATGTTTCCCACTCCAATACAACCGATCTTTTTCTTTTTAATAGAGCTCATTTTTTATTTTCTTTCTCCAAAGATTGCCGTTCCAACTCTAACCATTGTGGCCCCTTCTTTTATCGCCAGTTCAAAGTCCTGTGACATGCCCATGGATAGTTCTTTCAAGTTAAGGTTAAGTTCATCATTTATTTTATCAAGTATTATTTTTGTTAGACGAAATGATTTTCTTATTAATTCACTATTATCAGTAAAGGGAGCCATGGTCATGAGACCTAATACTTCTATGTTATTAAGTTCGGCAATTCTCCTAACAAAATTTATGGTTTCTTCAGGTTCCACGCCATTTTTGGTGTTCTCACCGGATGAATTTACCTGTATGAGTATCTTTTGTACCTTGTTAATTTTTTCGGCTTCACTGTTGACTTTAATGGCAGTACTAATTTTATCTATTGAGTGAATAAGGTTAAATAGCTTCACCGCATCTTTTGACTTATTAGACTGAAGGTGGCCAATGAGGTGAAAACTGTAATCTCCATTTAATTGAGATATTTTGTTTTTAGCTTCCTGGATCCTGTTTTCGCCAAATAGACGGATCCCCGAATCAATTGCCTCCTGGATAATATTGGTAGAAATGGTTTTGCTAACTGCTACTAACTCAATGTCTTCTGAATTTCTTCCTGAAGATTGAGCAGCAGCTGAAATCAATTCTTCTATTCTTTTATAGTTATCAGCTAAGCTCATAATAGATAGTAATAATAGTATAAATGAGATGGTTTGAAAATGATGACTTGTTCAATATTAAATGTTTATAAGTACCTTTAATTTTGTAAAGTAAAAAAATATGGCTTTTCTCTTAAATAATTTTACTTGACAGTAGTTGCTAATATTCACAAAAAATCTAATTATTATATTATAAACTATTCGGTTAGATTATTTAGACATATGAATAATACAATTTCAATTAAAACTTTGGGCTGTAAGCTGAATCAATATGAATCTTCTATGATTGCCAGCAGTTTTGTAAAAAGGGGCTGGCAGGTGAGGCCCTTTGGGGAGAAGGTTGATATCGTAATTGTTAATACCTGTTCTGTAACTGATAAAAGCGAGAAGAAGTGCAGGAATTATATTAGACAGGGAGCCAGATTTTCCAGAATTGGTAAATCAATAATCACAGGGTGCATGTCCGAAGTGGACCGTGATTTTCTTATGGGAATGGACGAGGTTGGTGCAGTTTTTGGGAACAGGGAAAAGGAAAATATCCATGAACTTGTAATGGATTATGTTAAAGGTATTGAAAGTGCCGGAGAACCTATAACCGTAAACATGGATGAAGTACCTTTTAGTGATTTAGTTCATTTATCATCCCGCACAAGGGAATTCGTAAAGATACAGGATGGATGTGACGGCGATTGTTCATACTGTATTGTGCCAAGGGTGAGGGGCAATCCTGTGAGCAGGGATATTAGTGAAATTATAGAACATGCGGGAATACTTATTGGCAGGGGGTGTCCGGAAATTGTTTTAACCGGTATAACAATAGGTAAGTACATTAATGAAGGCAATGACCTGTCAACTCTTGTTAAAAAACTATCGGCCCTGGATGGTGATTTTAGAATTAGAATTACTTCAATTGAACCAAATCATGTTACTGATAAATTAATTGATCTATTCGAACATGACCGTGTATGTAATCATATCCACCTGCCTCTTCAGTCAGGTTCTGACAGAATATTAAAGTTAATGAAGAGGCCCTATGGAGAAAAAGATTATAGATCAATTATTGAAAGGATTAAATCAAAACATCCCTTCATTGCAATTGGGACAGATATTATAATTGGTTTCCCCGGTGAGGATGAGGCAGACTTTTCCAGGAGCATGGAGATGATCGAATGGGCGGGGTTTTCCTATGTGCATCAGTTTTCATTTTCACCCCGCAGAGGTACTGAAGCTGCAGGCATAGAAAATACATTGATGAAAAATGACATCTTAAATAGATCTAAAAGAATGAAAGACATTGCTACTGATACGGGTATTAAATATGCCAGGATGTTTGAGGGAAAAGTATTGGAATCAGTTATCGAAAAGAATAGAAAACATGGTACTCTAACATCTATAAGTGACAATTATTTAAAAATTAAAATAGACAATTCCCTGCAGGGGCGAAATTGTGCAGGTAAGATGAAAATGGTAAAATTATTAAGGGTAGATAAAACCGGAAATTATGGAATTCTTCAGGATTAGATGCTCTGCAAACTTTATTTTGAGGTAATATGGAAACTTTAGGAAAACATTATATTGCTGAGTTTTATGGATGTAACAGAACATCCATTGATGATATTGACAGGATTGAAAATATTCTGTTAAAGGCTGTGGAGATTTCAAATGCAACAATGATAAAGCCGTTTTTTCACAAGTTTTCACCTCAGGGAGTTACTGGCGTAATATTGATTGCCGAATCTCATTTGTCAATACATACCTGGCCAGAGCGGGGATATGCTGCTGTTGACCTTTTCAGTTGCGGGGATTTTAATTATAAAGAAACATTTGATCATATAGAAAGGGAAATCGAATCTGAAAAATCATTTATTTCAGTTATTCAAAGAGGTCTTATCCATGACAGAGAGGACGATTTTTCACCAATAAAATTGGATGAAATAAAATAATAGAGTTATTATGCCGGTTGTTTTTTTATTCTCAATTTCCTTTAGCTTATTTTTTATTATCTTCTTTCCCTTTTGAACAATATTATTTGAATGGGGTGTGTCAAATTTTTTCAGGATATCAATTATAATTTCAGATCTTTCAATTAGAGCAAAGGCGTTTATAATATCTTTTTTTTTCCTTATAATCAATACTTCAGTGCTGCTTAAAAAATGATCCAGGAGATTAGTAAAAGGCTTTATTACTTTAGTTCCGGCAAAACCCAGTAATGTTAATGCAACGGCTTTAAACAGGTAAATTGACTTCTCCGTTCTTATTTTGTCAACAAGCGGTTCAATAGTGCGGTCATCTTTTATCCTTCCAAGGGATTTAGTAATAGACGCAAAAAGAGATTTATCTGTTTCGTTTAAGGTATTTAAAAGGGGGTCAACTGAAATTTTTCCAAGGTCAACGCATTTGTCCCAGTCCTGTTTTGCAACATGGTAATAGGCTTTGTCTTTCCTGGATGGTTTCCAGTTAATTGTGTCAAGTGCATTGGCGGCTGCAAGGCGGATTTGAGAATTTTTATCTTTCAGGGCGTTAATTAACTCATCAATTTTTCCATTTTTTTTCCACTTACTTATTTTTTTAAGTTTATTGTTCATCAGGTTTTTTGGTCATTCGGCCTGTTCCCTCAGGGAATCGATT
>JBHPHB010000119.1:0-9624 GCA_042569985.1 Spirochaetota bacterium
GGCTTCATCTGAGAAAATAATGCTTTTAAAATAAATGGGCTGTGAATAAATGACTGAAATTTTTAAAATGATGTAATTTAATAATTCTACTTCCATTAAAGATGTAGAGGCTGATTTTTCTCATGGATGTTGATATAGAAAACATTAGGGGCGAAAATAAAGCCCCCGTTTATGCAAATTATGATATTTTAGAGTCCCTAAAATACCCTTCCTGCATAATTGGCATCGATGGTATTCTCTCCTACGGAAATAAATCTTTCCTTGATCTCTTTAATTCCGGAAAAAACGATATTAGGTTGGACTGGGAGCATCCTTTGTTTCCAGAATATAGAAAGAGAGTTGCCCAGGCATACATGAGTGCAATGAAAGGAAACGAGAAGCACTGTTTTGCTTTAATCAATTCTCCCGACGGAGAGCAATTACCTACAGAAATATACCTCTTCCCCTTATTTAAAGATGGAAATGTTTATTCCATCCTGGCATTAATGATAATTGTTGACAGCCGTCTTTTATCATTCGACAGATCTACTTTAAATATTATATCTGAAGAAAACTTCAAGTACGAGAATTTACAATTCGAATTTTCTCCCATGCCCATAATGAGGATCAATGCAACCGGAGATATAGTAAAGTGCAGCCAATCGATTAGAGGATTTCTGGGATACAGTCCCGAAGAAATTGTAAACAAAAAGTTAACCACCTGTAAAAAAATATTTATCTATGATGCAGAAACTATACAAAAGGCTGCATTAGATATTCTAACAGGGAATACGCCTTTCAAGAGGATTGGTGAAGTAAAGATATCTGCAAAGGAAGATGAAATTAAGATTGCCAATCTAATAATATATCCAATTATCCAGAATAATGAAATTGACCTAATTGAAATAATACTCGAAGATATCACACTTTTAAAAGAACTGAAAGAAAAAGTCAATAAGACCAACAGAATACTCCTCCTTAAGGATATTACAAAGGCATTTTTCCATTCACTTAATAATACAATCAATGTTATAATGAGTAAAACTCAACTTCTTCTGCAAATTACCGAAAAGGATTCTGTTCATGACGGTATTGAGTTAGTGGAGTCATCAGTTGCTGATATAGTTAATCAATTAAGAAGGGTCCAGAATTTTTTAACCGACAGCACCAGCTTTGATGAAGGAAAAATTGAACCCCTTGCAGATATTATTGAAGATTCCATTGAATTCTCAAAAATGCAGTTCAGTGTAGAAAATAAAGAAAATAGAAGAAATATTGAAATCGATAAAAAATACTATTCATCAGTAAATATCAAAACTGACACTAAACTTCTCAGAGAAATAATTATTTCCATGATCCTCAAGGTATCTGCCTTTATTCAAAGAAAAGGCAATCTGTATATTGAATTAAAGGAGAATCATGATCTCTCCTTGATAATAAAAGCCCTTAATGATGAAGAACCAGACCCAAACATTTCTCCGGCTCAAACAGTAAACCTATTTTCGGGAATAAATATAAGACATGTTGCAGATAAAATAAACCTGAAGATAATTGAAGAAGAATCAGCATCCTCCTATGCCATCAAAGCTATATTCCCTCAAAGGATTATTGTTGACAAACAGAAAAAGGAATCAAAGAATATAGAGTATAAGCTGAGAGACCTTGATATAATTATAGTGGAAGATGAAGAAGCCCTGCAAAAAATACTCTTTGAACTCTTTGACAAAATGGGTAACCGTGTTTTTATTTGTGAAAATGGGGATGAAGCCCTGGAAGAATTTAGAAATAAAAATTACGACCTTGTCCTCACGGATTACGGAATATCCGGAATTACGGGAATCGAATTATCAGCAAGAATAAAAGAGATTAATGAAGATACTGTTACTATACTTCTTTCCGGATGGATGTTGGAAAATGTAGATGAATATAAAAATGTAATCGACCTTTTTATCCCCAAACCTTTTAAGCTCGATGACCTTCTAAAAAAGATATCAAAGGTCTTTAAGGAAAAAATAAAGTAACCCAGACTTATTATTACAAAGTACCACCCATTCTTTTCATATCCTCTTTTTTTCCCAACATAACAATTACATCATTTTCTTCAAGCACCTCTTTGGATTGAGGATTAAATATCATCTCGCCATTACTTTTTTTAATAAGGACAATGATAACACCATAATCATTTCTAAGGTTGCTTTCAACGAGATTCTTTCCAATAAAGGAAGAACCCATTTTTACTATTGCCTCTTCCATTTGCAGGCCCAGCGGATTATCCATTATAACTATATCAATGAAGTCAATAACTGCTGGCCTCAGGAGAACGTGGGCCATCCTTTTTCCCCCAATATAATAAGGTGATACTACCCTTGAAGCTCCGGCCCTTCGAAGCTTTTCCTCATTTTTTATTTCTGATGCCCTTGAAAGTATAAACAAATCGGGCCTCAGCTGTTTTGCTGTCAGTGTAATATAAACATTGTCTGCATCCGACCTTACTGCTGTAACTATAGCCCTGGCTTTCATTATACCAGCTTCCCGTAAAGACTCGTCTGTACTGGCATCTGACTGAAGATATAAATACTTGCTTGCTTCGAGCCTTAATATGGCATCGGGATCATTTTCTATTACAACAAATTTCTCATTATATTTATTAAGTTCTTCACAGATTAAGCTGCCAATCCTCCCAAAACCGCAAACAATAAAATGGCCATTTAAGTCCGAAATTTTTCTTTCCATTTTTCTTCTCCCAAGTGATTTACGAATCTCCCCTTCAATAATCATTCTCACAAGTGTGCCAATCGTATAGGCTCCAATTGTAATGCCGGTGATTATAATAAAAATTGTTAATGTACGGCCATAAATAGAAAGGGGTCTAATCTCCCTGAAACCGACAGTACTCATTGTAATAATTGTCATGTAGAGGGAATCAAAGATGGGAATGCCTTCAATGAAATAATATCCCACGACCCCCATTATTATTGTGCAAATGAGTAAAATTAAAGAAAGTCTAAGCCTTTTCAATTTGTGTACCTTTTAAATAATGCCGAATATAAATTTAAAGTATCATCAACTAATATTTTGACTAAACTCATATGGTATTTTGAAACTGTTTTTCTATTTACAAAATTAAATATTTATATAAAATTAAGTCAATATTAAAATAGGTTAATAAAAATGAAAAAGCTTATTTATTTTGCTGAAAAATTTGACATCAATAATTTTGATATGCAGCCAATACCGGTGGATATATATAATTCCAAAGGGGCAATACTTGCACCGAGTGGCCAGAAATTACCCAAAAAGAGACTGCAGAATGTCTACATATTTGAAGAGGATCTTTCAAAATTTAAAATTTCAGATATAGATATTCCTGAAAATAGTGCAGAAGAAATTTCTGAACCAAATAATGTATTAATTGGAATCAAAAATGAAGAGCCCCGGGAGGAGATTGCACCAAATCCGGAAAAACTTGAATATATATTAAGTGATGAGTACGAAGAAGAACGGGCACATCAAATTGAAGAAAAAATTGATAAGATTGGATTTGAAGCCATCCCGGAAGTCAAAGATAATTTAAAAAAGAATGTTCATCAAATAAAAGAAATTTTCAAGAAAAATCTCATAGGTAATGAAATAAAGCTGGACTGTAAAGAAAATGCAAAAATATCACATTCAATAGCCAGTTATCTTGATGAAATTCTAAACAGCAACCTCTATGCAGCTGATTATATTGACATGATAAATGAGGTTAGGAGCAAAGAAAATTACCTCTTTGCTCATTCATGTTCTGTTGCCTTTTATGCACTGGCAATTGTAAAAAAATTAAAATTCCTGAAAGAAGATTCAGAAAATAAAAATTTTGGCCGGTGGGTTCCAAAAAAGACTAAAAAGAATCCGCATATTGGTGAACCTCTCCCCATGTCAAATCAACTCTTACGGTACATTGATCATCAAAAAAATATAGTAATTGTAAAATTCAATGATGAAATTAGGGAAATATTATTTGATGATATTCATAATCTTATCTATAATTACACTAAGATAGATTATACAAAAAAATATCCCTCACTGAGATGTAATTTTGATGACGAAAGCAGAAGAACAATCGCAATGGCAGGCTTGAATAGTGATATCGGAAAAGTCTGCATACCAAACAGTATACTTAACAAACCGGAGAAACTCAGCTTATATGAAACTAATCTCATACAGAAACATCCGGCCTATTCTGTGGCAAAACTAAAGGAAGTAGGTATAGACAATCCAAACATGTTTGCCTATATTTTAGGCCACCACAGGATTGACTTTGAAATGGGCTATCCCCCCATTAAAAAGATGCCTCCCTATGAATCCAGGATTATTGCAATTGCAGATATTTACGATGCAATGGTTTCGCCAAAATATTATGGTAGAAAATCCAGCCATGATAGTGCACTGGAATACATCACAGAGCTATTTGAGCAAGGGTGCTTCGACCTTCCTTTATATACCTGCGCAATGCATACTTTTAGCGAATATAACCACGGGTATACAAAAAAGAGGAAAAGAAAAATAATTGATATGGATTTTTAAATATGGGGAATAATGTTTCATCTGAAAAACAAAGAATTAAATTCGAAGAAATTTTAACACTTACATATAACCGTTGCTATTTTACGTCAATAATTCCAGTTCCTTCAGTATAGTTATACAGGTCCATATCTTCAAAAGATATAAAAAGTTTCACTCTTTCTTCAAATTCAATATTTAAAGTAATGGATGCAAAATATCTCCCACATAAAATAAAAATTCCCCGTTCAGGAACAAGGTTAACAAGATGTTCAATCTTACGCAAATCCTCAATTTCAGGATTATTAAGATAGCGAAAATCATAGATACATGTTTCATTATTAATCATTTGTATGAAGTTTGAATTAAATGTTTGGTTTGCTTCATCAGTGAGCCCGTTCCCTTTTAAGCTTGAAATAAACTGAATGACAACCTTGCCAGCATGATGTTTTATATAAATTTGCCTATCCTGTTCATTTTCATTTTTGTTCCTAACCTCAACGCCATGGCGCAAAGCAGAGTTTATCTTATCTTTAAAGGTATTTATATCAATTTTTTTCGATATAAACTCGACTATTCCATATTTCATTGCCTTGATTATATTTTCTTTACTGGCCATTGCAGACAATACAACAATTGGAATAGATTCTATTATTTTATTATTTTTCAAGTTTTCAAGCATTTCAAATCCGTCTATTTTTGAAGAAGTAAGGTTAAGCAAAATCAAATCGGGAAAAACATTCCTTGCCAGTTTTAGTCCTTCATCTCTATTAACCGCATTTATCACAGTATGGCCAAGTTTTTTCAGTTGAGAATCTAAGATCTCAAGCCTTTTCAAATTTTCATCAACGGCAAGTATTAATGACATTCATTTCTCCAAAGAATATTTAATCAGGGGAAATATACACACTACTATTTATTATATCGCATTTATCAAAATATTATTTTACTAAATATTATTTTTAACGGGGATATTTAATGATTTCAATATTTTTCTTTAAGATTATTAAAAAATAGATAATATTAAGTAAACATTTACAATTTTTATTTCGAAAATAAATTATGGGGGGATTTGCCATTTAAAGCACTCCATTTTGGTTTTCATGAAATATAAATTTAATAATCCCCCGGTAGTGCATCAAATCTTAATTACAAAAAATATAATTAGATGAAGATATTAGAAAAAATTAGAAATTTTTATAAACATAGAACACTGCGCTATATTTTTAGGAATTTAACTAGCAATATAGCATTTAAGCTGCTAATAATTGGCGTATTAATTCTGACTATTTTTACATTTACCATCTACCATATTGAAAAAAACTATGTCTTTCACAAAGAGGTAAATGGTCAAAAAGTTGAAGATTCAGATAGATCCAGTAATATAAGAAAAATTGGTGATTCAGTCTGGTGGGCCTTTGTAACATCGACAACAGTTGGTTATGGTGACTTTTTCCCAAAATCACCGGGAGGAAGATTTGTTGGCATCCTACTTATGTTTTTCGGTGTTGCACTTACAGGTTTAGTGACTGGTAATATTGCGTCATTCCTAGTAGAGAGGCAATTAAAGGAGGGCCGTGGTTTGAAACAATTAAAGCTTAAAAACCATTTTATTATTTGCGGGTGGAAAAGAGATATGCCGGAAATTTTGAGCGACATTATGGATAAGAATAAATCTTTTCTTCCATCTGAAATAGTCCTGATAAACATGGCTAGTCCGGACGAGATTGAAAATCTCAAATCGGAAAAAAAGTTTTCCCAGGTCAATTTTCTGCTTGGTGATGATATTGATGAAAGGGTCTTGAACAGGGCCAACGTAAAGCAGGCGAAAAAGGTCCTCGTTCTTGCGGACAGACTAATCCAGGGATCAACACAGGAGGTTGATTCCAGAACAGTTATGACTGTCATTACGGTTAAATCACTTTCAAAAACAATATATGTTGCTGCTGAGCTTTTAGATTCAAAGTTTGAAAGATATTTAATGAGCGCGGACTGTGATGAAATAATTTTGTCAAGCGAATACAACAGATCCCTCATAGCCAATGCCTCAGCAGGAAGCGGGATTTCCCACATAGTAAGTGAACTTCTGAACGTAAAAGCAGATGTTACAATAAACACTTTTGATATCCCAAAAAAATATGTTGGAAAAAACTTTAAAGAATTGTTTAACTACTATCTTGAAAAGGACCAATCAATTCTTATTGGGATTCTCGAAAATACGGGAAATTTTTATACCAGGAAAAGAGAAGCAATAAGAGACGCACAGAAAACTCCTGATATTTCAAAACTTGTTGACAGCCTTAGAGAAGTAAAAACACTTATTGCAAATAATCCTATAATTAACCCGAAACCGGATTATGTTGTTAAAGACTACAGCAGGTCAATATTAATCAACGGAAGAAGTTAAGTATGGTTGAAACAGTTGATCTTTCCAACAATGAAGAAACTTTAAATAAACTTAAAGAGGTTTCTTTCTTCAATAAATATGCGGATAATAATGATATTATCAAAAAGATAGCAAAAATGTGTACCAAACGGCAGTTCCCAAAAGATATGATGATTATCAAGGAAGGGGACTCGGGTGATGAACTTTTTATTATACTAAAAGGTAAAATAAGCATATTAAAAAAAACACTGCAGGACGAGGAATATACCGTTACAACCTTAAGTGCTGACATGGGCGGAATCAATGTTGGAGAACTGGCACTCATAGATAATGACAAACGATCCGCTTCAGTAGTTGCTGAAACAAATTGTGAATGCCTTGTTATTAATCGTGATAATTTCATCAAGTTTGGAAATGAAAATCCCGAGATAGGCTTGCCAGTTACAAGAGCCATAGCAAGGCAGCTAAGCTCAAAGCTTAGAAAAACTAATCAGGATGTTATAACACTCTTTTCTGCTTTAGTGCATGAATTTGAAGATTATTAAAATTTATCAAAATGGATTTAAAATTAAAAAAAATATATTCCTACGGTGAAGATAAATCTTTGCTATTCATCTCAATTGAAGCGGTCTATGGCTGGGAAAATGAGATGTATGGCGATATAATTAAAATCAATTACAACATGAAAAAAAGAGATGCCTACCTCACAGTAAAAATTAAAAATCCCGGCATAGCAGTGATTACCGAAAAGATTATAGAACTGCTCACAAAAATTAATATATCAGATAATTCATTAAAAAACCCGCCACTTGTCATAATTGAGCGAATGGGTGAGATACTTGGAATGGAGTATGATCCTAAAATGGTAATAGATGAACTTGAACTATCAAGATAAAATTATCTTTATTGAATTAAAAAACGCTATCCTCAAACAACTCGGAAGGAAGGGGTTTGCTAAAGTAGAATCCCTGGAATTGGTCACATCCAAGATCTTTAAGATAATCTACCTGTTCTTTTTGTTCAACTCCCTCTGCAACAACCTTGTAACCCAGATCGTGTCCTAATTTTATTATATACCGTGCAATTGCTGCTGTTTTGGGATTAGTCAATATTTTTTCAATGAAGGATCTATCAATTTTAATAGTATCAATGGGTAAATCCTGAAGCTTACTCAATGAAGAATACCCTGTACCAAAATCATCTATTGCAATTGAAAAACCTTTATCACGCAGTCTCTGCAGCTTTTTTATGCTCTCATATTCATTTTTTAAAATCCCACTCTCTGTAATTTCCAGTTCAAGCCATTTAGGATCAAGGCCGGCCATCTTTGTTATCTCTTCTATCCGGTCAATTATATCTTCCTGGTTAAATTGATAGGGCGAAAGGTTTACGGAAACCTTGATAGGGTCATACCCTTTATCCTGCCAGAGTTTATTTTGCTCACATGATTTTTTCAACATGTAATAACCAATATCAACGATCATGCCATTCTCTTCAGCAAGTGGGATAAACTGCAGGGGCAAAATAATGCCGCTTTCATCTGTCTGCCAGCGTATCAATGATTCCATGCCCAACAATGATCCATTCTGGTCAACTTTTGTCTGGAAGTAGGGTATAAATTTTTCATTTATTAAAGCTTTATGCATATCCTTTTCAAGTTGAAACCGCTTTAACATCTTGTCGTTAAGGTGAGCATCAAAGAAATGATAAATATTGCGTCCAATGCCCTTTGCAATATACATTGCAACTTCACTGTTATTTATTAGTATTTCAGAGTTATCGCCGTCCTTGGGATACAGGCATATTCCGCTGCTAGAGGTTATTTTAATTTTATGTTCATCAATAGCAAAAGACCTGGTAAAAATTTTATAAATATTGTTTACGATTATAGCAGCATCATCAATACTCTTTATATTTGAAAAAAGGATTAAAAATTTATCCCCATCGAATCGGGCTACTTTATCCTCTTTTTTAATAATTGTATCCTCTAACCGTCTTGCCACTTCTTTGAGAATGGAATTACCAACCCCAGAACCATACATATTATTTATTTTTTTAAACTGATCTATGCCAAGACACATAACAGCAAAAAGGTAATTGTCTTTAATCTTCCTTGCCCTCATGATTTCAGTATTGATAAGATTTGAAAACATTTCCTTGTTGGGCAGCTGTGTTAGCCGGTCAAAAAATGTCAAATCCAGCACAGTTTCCTCTGCTACTTTTCTTTTTGTTATATCAATAATTATACCTTCAATTTTCCCTTCTTCGGGATACATAGTAGCAAGTACTTCAGCCCAGAATATCGAACCGTCCCTTTTCCGAAATTGCACTTCCCTGTTGCAAACCTTCCCAGTTTCATTCATCTCCTGGATTATTTCCACTCTATCAAATTCATTATAGTATAAGTCCTTCATGCATACATTGCCAATAAAATCATTCTTATTATCATAACCAAACATTTTGTGGCATAATTCGTTTGAATCAATTACTTCGCTAGTTTTAATATCAGTTGTGATCATTCCCACAAGAGCATTATTAAATAATCTTTTAAACCTCTGCTCTACTTTTATAAGGTTTTCCATGGATTTTTTCTTATCTGTTTTGTCCCTTATAACTCCCCTGCATCCATTTTTTTTACCATCGTCATCATAAATTGAATCTACCGATACTTCAATGAATCTATTTTCACCATTTTTACGAATTATATTATACTCAAA
>JBHPHB010000120.1:0-9620 GCA_042569985.1 Spirochaetota bacterium
GTTTTTTTAACTGATCCAGTGTGAACTGGGCAAAGTAATCCCTGAAGCCGTTAAAATTCAGGACGGCTATTTTTGTTTTGTTTTCAAAGGCATTTTTTAATTTATCATTATATACACTGTCCTGTGAAATGAATGTTGGTTTTAATGTTCCCATGCTGGTAACGTGGAAGTGGTTTTTTTTGCCATTGTTGTAAAGGTTTAACTGTTCCATTTTTAATTGAGCTTTCAGAAAATCAAGGGATTCACTTATTGTTTTTAGTCCTACTTTTGAATATGGATGGCCGGGATTGGATTTTATAAAATGCCTTAAGTAGCTGAAGCCGTTGGGGATTACTTTCTGCCCCTTTCCATATCCTATTAAATCTATTGACCCCGAGGAAAAGTTCAGTGCGTTCTTGCCGCCCGAAATTACAAGTGTGCGCAGGCCTTCATTTGCGCATTTAATTCCACAAATCATGCCCGATATACCCGCACCGATTATTATACAATCATAGTTCATTTAAATATCGCCCAGTCCAAAAAGTCCCTGGTAAATCCAGTATGTAAATTCCGATTCCCTGAGGCTGTCGCCCCAGAGCACCGGTTTTATCCCCTTCCAGCGTTCCTCAAGGAACTCCTGTAAAAGTATAATAGATTCTTCAGATGATGCCTTTCCAAACTCCTGGAAAAGCCCTGCTATCCTGTATGAGCATAATGCCCCCTGGCATGGGCCCATTCCAATTCTTATGCGCCTCCTTAAATCGGTTATGGTTTGTATATTAAGGTTATTCAGGGCATATTCAAATTCACCTTCAGTTACCATTTCACATTCGCAAATGACCCTGTAATTTTTCTTGTCCTTCTTGAGTATGTTGTAAACCCTGTGCCCGTGCCTGTACAGGGTTGAACCCACAATTGATGCCGGAAATCCGGAGAAGCTTTTAAGGCTTTTTTTCCGGGAAATGCTTTTTTCAGAACCAGGGAGGGGTGTTTTATGCGTGGTGCATTTCTTTTTCACATTTATTTTCTTGCACACAAGGTCCACAGCCATTTCGGCCATTAGCCTGTAGGTTATTAGTTTCCCCCCGGCAACTGTGATAATGCCCTCAATTCCGTCCCTGTCCTTATGGTCAATTATAACAATGCCCCTGCTGATATTTCTTCCCTCGTTTTCACCGGATATTGATATTAAGGGCCTTACGCCGCAGTATGACCTGAGAGACCTTGTTTTTAAAACATTGGGGATAAGTTCTTCACCGTTTTTCAGAAGCAGTTGAATTTCATCATCGTCAACCCGGGGATTATCAATTTCGCTGTAATCGATTTCTTTTGATGTTGTTCCGATTAGTGATACCGTGTCACCGGGTACGACAATATCTGCGTCCGAAGGGGGCCTGCACCTGTTAACTACGACATTATTTATCCTGTAGTCAATTATTAGCATTGAACCTTTTGAGGGAAACATCTTAATATCAATATCTGCAAGGCCGCATATCTGCTGCCCCCATATCCCCGAGGCATTGATAATCATATCTGCATGGATTTCTGTTTTTTCATTTTTATTGCTGGTGCATTTTACGCCGGCAATGTTATAGCCGTCACGTATTATTCCGTTTACCCTTGTGTGCGTAAGTATTCTGGCTCCCCTTTCTTTTGCGTCCAGCATGTTTGACGCGGCAAGCCTGAAGGGATCAATTATTGCGTCGGGCACTTTAATGGCCCGCATGGTGTAGGGGGTCAGGTTTGGCTCAATGGAAAGGGCTTTTCTAATGCTTATTTCATCGGCCTTAATGCCGGCAAATTTGCAGGCCTCAAGAAGCTTGGTATGGTATGTGGGGTCGTCATTATAGAGGGTAGCAAATATCCCCCCCGTATCTTCAATGCAGTGACGGGCAATTTTTTTTAGTATTTTGTTTTCGGCGATACATTCTTTTGCCGATTCAATATCTTTAACGGCATAGCGTGCGCCGGAATGAAGAAGTCCGTGGTTTCTGCCCGTCGTGCCCGAGGATATATCATCCTTTTCAATGAGGATTGTGTCGATTCCCCTCATTGCAAGGTCACGGGCTATACCGGTTCCTGTCGCACCGCCCCCAATTACAATAACATCTGTTTTAAGTTTTTCCATTTATAAAAAATAAGTGAAGTTCATTAGATATGAGTATACTTAAATCATATAATGCTTTTCGGTGTCAAATGATATTTGTCTGGTGCATAATATAGAGCTTCAGGCATTTATTTTCTGAAGTTATAATCAATTACCCGGATTTTTCGGTTATCAAAACAAAAAGGGTATTATGGCCTTTCTCTCTTTGGGGTAATCCTCAAATTTTTCATTGTACCACCTGTGGTTTGACCTTGCTCTTGGGACAAGGTTGGCCGCAGTCCAAATTACAAAGAATACACCGGCAAGTGACCATGTCATTACCGCCCATCCCACCCAGGTGATTATCTCTCCAAGATAATTGGGGCAAGATATATACTTGTAGAGGCCCCCAAAGGGGATCTTGTAGCCCGGATCATCAGGGTCCCACAGCTTCCTGAGAATTGCATCAGCCTGCTTGTTTATAAAAAAGCCTGCGCAGAAGATAATGACACCTGTTATAAAGCGGGGATCGCTCAGCCATGCCGCAGTATACATTGACTCGGGGGAGAAGCTGTATACCCACATTCCCTGTATATAGGTGTTAATTGAGTTAAAGATCAGTGCAAATGCTATCAGTGAAAGTGGAAACTTTTCATCGCTCTTGAACATGAGGGGATAAATAAAGGAGCGATGAAAATAATGGGCCTGCCAGATTATGAGTAGTACTATATGTGCCGCATTTATTGAACGGTCTGAAATTATGAAGTACAGTATAAACAGCAGTGATGCCGGTGCTTCCATTATTACCCATGCTGGTTTGTTGGATATAAGAGGGCCCCAGCCCTTTTTTGTGTGCCTTCCGTAGGGGGCTGTTATGAAGAACAGGGAAATGAATGTGATTACTGCTATTCCCAGGAATGTGTATAGGATGATCTGGTATATTTGATATTCGTTCATGGGTGTCCTTTTTTATATTTTATTAAAATATTTAAATTTGATGGCTGATTATTTTTTTGGATTATTTATAGTGGGGATTATTTGTCAACAGGGTTTTTTGTTTTTGCCGCCCTCCGGGCGAGTAGATTTACTTTTTGAAAACTTTCATATTCTGCCTGCCGGCGGGGGGCTTAACTCCTTTTAAAAAGGAGAGAAACTAATGGCACTTTTTTTACGCCAAAAAAAGTGCCCAAAAAAGGGCGCTCCTGGCGGAGGGCCCTGCGGGAATGCTTCGCATGCGGGAAGGCCTCTTACCCTCACTACTTTTTCGTTTTAGTACCAAAACCAGTTGTCGTTTGTTCCATGACATACGCTGAGTCCGTTGGCACTACAAGCTTTGATTGTGGGTTTCCATGTGCCTAATACCAAATTAACATTGGGATAGCCATTCATATGTAAAGCTTTGTTCGTTACTGTCGTTCCGAGATTATCTACCACACTTCTATGGCATGTATAACATGGGAATCCTTTGTGATTTTCATGTTTACCGCTAAGTGTTATAGGATCGCTGTTTCTATCATCATGGCAAACCTGGCATGGGTTATCAGGAGGATGGCAAGTTCCGCAATTACTGCCACCCGTAAAACTAAGGTCTGGTCCACTTCCCTGGCCATTGCCATGACAATATATATTGTTACAGGTATGCGTCTGTGGGTCGTATGTAGTATTGGAAAGATATCCGGTAAAAACAACTTCTGCTGGAGAGGAATCCACATGTCCGGGCGTTAGCGCGTCAGTGGGTTTATTATGACAAGTGCTGCAGTCAAAAGGATTATGAGTGGTTCCATCAGACAGGTGAGGCTGATGACTTCCTACTTCTGGAAGATTTGTATCGGTTCGCCCATCTACTGTTCCCGGCGGGGCTCCTTTGGGATTACCTGCTGAACCGTGACAGAAATTACATTGAGTTTTCCAGCCTGCATGGCATGAATCGCAGCTTATATTTGCGGTACCCCCTGTTAAGACTGTCCCATGGCAGGGCGTGCAGTTTCCGGGCCACTGATTGAAATCCGGACCGTGAACAGTTCCGGAGTCATACCCGGTAGGATGGTTAGCGGTAAGATCTATCTGGCCATCAATGTGTAATTGGGGCGCAATAATCTGTTGGCTGGCATTTACCACTAAGCTGTGACACATTTCACAGTTGGAAAGGGTGGGGTGATTTTGAGTAGGAGGGAGTCCATGGCACGATCCGCAAGCTGTTTCACTTCCATTAACGGTCGTCCAATTTGGAGAAGTATTTGTACCTCCGGACAAAGTCCCTCCGTGACAGTAGGTGCCCTGACAAGTTGTGCCGTCAAAAGAAGAACTGGCCCCATCGTTTTCCGCTAACCCGTTAAAATTCAATTCTGCCGGGCTAGGGTCAATATGCCCAACCGTGAGTGCTTCCGGGGGGACAGTATGGCAGACATTACATTGAAATGCACGGTGTCGTGGCCCGTTGGTGAGGTGTATTGTGTGTGCCCCCACACCTCTGGCTGTTGTGGTAGTTTCCCCGCTGACCGAGGAAGGTGGCGCTCCTGTAGTATTGTCTGTTCCTCCATGACAAAATAAGCAATCGGTTTTCCAGTTAGCATGACACGATCCGCAACTTGAACCTGTACCACCTGTAAGATCGCTCCCATGACAGGGTGTGCAGTTTTCGGGCCCTTCATTGAAATATGGACCGTGAACAGTGCCTTGATCAAAATCTGAAATAAAATGCATTGAGTAGTTGCCTTCACCGGGGGTATGGCAGGAACTGCAGCTGGTTATTTGGCTATACCAGTTTGTGCTGACAATGCTTCCACAATGGCATGAAACAGTTGAACAGTCCTTATTTATTTCACTCCATGAGGTAGTTCCTCTTTCATCATTAAATATAATGAGATTGATGTTTGTATCTATATCATGAATTCCGTTTTTATGGTTTTCATTATTGGAATAATTAGTATGGCAATCAATACAGACAGAACCTTTGCTCAGATGTTCAGTGTGTTTTCCGCTTGAAGGAGGGTATAAGTTCAATGCTGTAGAAGCATGACATTCTCCAGCTCGACATGATTGGTTTTGAAATTGAATACCTGAAAATTTTGTTTCGCTGCAGTATAAAAATAACGTTGTAAATAATAAGCATATTATTACTAACAAGTTTTTGTAGTTTGCAAATAGCTTGTACATAAATTATAAATGTTTTATTGTTTGATTTTTAATTCTTGAAAATATTTATTGTAAGTAATGCATAATGTTAATATAATCAAAAATTTAATAAACGTCAATGTTTTGTTTTTCAGGAAATTACCTCATCACTGAGGACTCCAGCCACACGTAAATAATTATTAACAAACCGTATATTGCAACAATAATTCAGTGTTGTTGGTGAGAAAACTTCTTATAACAGGTAGTTGATAAAATTTCAAAAACCGTTTCCCTGTTGCAGAGTACAATGTTTTGAAAATAAAGTATAAAAAATAAATAACCCTGCATTCAATACAGGGTTATAAAAAAATATTCGTGTTTTCTGTCAATTCTCAGAACTATATTTATAATTTGTTTATTTGATAATATCCTTTGTTTCAAAACCGGTCAGTATTCTATTTCTATATCTAATCTCTTTTATTACAGGCCTTAAAATATATTTATCCTTATTAGTTTGATGTACTTTAATCGAATTCATAACGTCAAAATCAAAAACAAGGTCAGCTTCCTCGCCCTCTTCAATTGTGAACAGAGGATTCCTTGCGTTTCCCTTTATCTTTATGCCTGACTGGCCGCCACTGGGAACTTTTAGATAATATGATGCATTATCATCCTGAAATTTTATTGTTGATGAATTGCTGTCTACAACCAGTCTCAATTGCAGATATTCACCTGCCTCAAGCGTTACTGAACCAAGAAGATATGAGGCGCCATTTTGATAATCCAGAAGATTAAGGGTTATATCGGTTTCAAGTACAGTAAAAACCCCATCCCCGTCTTTCGCCTGTGTGGCATTTTCTTCACAACTGCCTTTTTTCAGTACATCAACCCTTTTTATAACTACATTTACTTCTTCAGCTACTAAACCATTTTTAAGGGTGATCGGCGCATCAACAATCCTTACGTTTAGCTTTGCATCTTTAATATTACTACTGCAGGAAAAAAATGCAAGCATTCCAAATAGTACTGCTAGAACAAAAATTACTTTTTTCATGTTTTTTCTCCTTTAAATATTATTGTATATTGTAATTACAATTATCTTGGGAAATATGGCCACTATTTTTTTGTTTTTTAAAGCCTTTTTGCATATCATTAAATTTCCAAATATTTTCTATTCGACCTGCTTTTTAACCAGGCGTCCGGGCCACCAGTTCCATTTGTCAAGGAGTACAACAATGGAGGGGACCAGGAAGGTACGAATGATAAAAGTATCCATCAAGACACCCACTGTAATTGCAAAGCCCAGCTGAACAAGGCCAAGCAGGGTTGATGACATCATTGCGGCAAAGGTTCCCGCCATAATAATTCCGGCGGAAGTAATAATGCCGCCGGTGTGCAGAACTGCATTGCGCACTCCCCTTCTGGTGCCATGAATAGCTACTTCTTCTCTGACCCGTCCCATGAGGAAAATATTGTAATCCATGCCCAGTGCCAGGAGTAAAACAAACATGAAAAACGGCACAAACCATATTATCTCTTTGCCCAAAAGAAATTCAAAAATAAACCGCATAATACCCATGCATGCATTGTAGCTCAATATTATTGTTCCCAAAAGATATATAGGTGCCGATAAGCTACGCAGAAGAAAAATGAGGACCAGCGTGATTCCACCGCAGACAAGAAACCACATTAGCACAGTATCACGCTTCATGGCATCGCGCACATCAGTGAGAACAGGAATATTACCGCCCACATGAAACTTTGCGGGCAGGTTTAATTTCCTTATCTCTTTAACAGTATCCATTGCTGCCGGTGAGAAGGGCTCATCTTTCAGCAGCAATTGATAGCGTACGGCATTGCCTTCCTTTGATGTATATGTATGGAGGAGCATCTTTAATGCTTTGCCCTCCTGTAATCGTGCCAGTTCAACAGGTATGTAAAACCCCATTTTCTGTCTGGTGAAATGTTGAGACAGGATGCGTGTGTTTCGTTGAAATACCTTTATATCCTTCAAAATCAGGTTTAATATTTTTTTTGTGTCCTTTGGTAAAACCGGTGGAACATATATTGTATCTGCAAGTTTTATCTTTGCTTCTCCGGTTAAACGGGATAGCCCTTTAGAAAGCGTTGCCTTAAGTTTTTTCAATTTGCTTTTCTGCTTCAGCATTGCAAAAGTTCTTGTTACGGCAGACATACCTTTAAATTCTACAAACCTTTTGTGAAGTTCATTTAATGAAGATATTGTCTCCCCGTAGCCATTCATGCCTGAGGCCCCCGGGACGGATTTCACAAGTCCCCGGAAATACTTTTTTAGCATGGATAATTGCGGCACAATAATTTCCGGGTCAGTTGATTTAAGTTTTTTTATTTTCACTTCAATTTCGGCCAGTTGTCCCGGGACTTTAAGAAGCTCAAAGGATGAATTTATTTTTTTCTTTAACACTCCAAGTGAAGCATTAACGCTTTTGTATTTCTTATGTGATGACAGGCCCGGAAAGGCTTTTGCCAGGCCGGTAAAATAAGCGTTCAATATTTTAAACCTTTTGCGCGAACTGTAAATTTGTTTATTTAATTTTTTTGGGGCTTTCATTGCTCTGGAAAACGCATCGACCTGGTTCGCGATCTGGTTCAGTTGAAAATCAACATGAAACAATCTGGTGGTAAGCCCATCTGTTTTGCCTCCCGGGCTGGTGAGGCTGCGGACATCGTACACGCCGGGAGTTTTAAGGAGCTTCTCCGTGGTCTTTGCTATCCCGGCTATACCGGAGGGTTTATGTATGCCTTTTTGATCAGTTATAATTACATCTACCGGCATCATTTCTCCCGACCCGAATTTAGAGGCAAGTATATTATATCCCACCCGTGCCATGTTATCCTTTGGCAGATCAGATAACATGTCAAAGGTTTGCTTTTGCCCCTGCCCGTAAAATGCAAAGGGGATCAAAAATGAAAGAGACAATGCAAGAGGTACCCAGGGTATACGCGTAATCCATTTGCCCGTACGTCCCCAGAATTTTGATTCATTTGCATGCCTTGGTTTTCCGGGCCAAAATGCCCGTATGCCAATTATCGAAAGTATTGAAGGAGAGAGGGTCATAACGGCGCATAATCCAATTACCATTGCCAGTGCCAGGCTCGGACCGGTACTGGAAAATAATTTTACCGACACAAAACTCAGGGCAATATCCGCGACAATTATTGTTCCCGCGCTGCTGGCAATTGTTTCACCCACACGTGTCATTGTATTAATGACAGCATCGGGACCTGTTAATCCATCGGCCATATATTCTTTAAACCTGCTGATTATGAATAAGCAATAATCGGTACCTGCGCCAAAGAGCAGCACAACCATGAAAAGGTCGGTCATTGGCGATACGACCATACCGTGCATGGCAAACCATGCAATAATCGCACGTGATATTCCATATGCCACACCTATAGTAATGAGTGGAACTAACGGCAGGATGGGTGATCTGTATATCACAAGTAAACAGATTATTACCAGAAGAATAGTTATTACGATAGTTTTTTCAGCACTTTCAAGTATGCATTCTTTATAGGAATTATAAATTTCGGCGTCTCCCGTAACATACCCCCTGTATCCCGCGGGCAATTCTTTCATGTGCTGCTTGAAATTTCTCATGGTATTTTCAAATGCTGTATCGTTGGGGGCGCCGTTTATTCCCACGAAGATAAGGGCTACGCTTCCGTCGGGGCTTATTAGCCTGTTCCTGAGATTTGGATCAATGGGTGAAAGAATAGTATCGGATATTTTCGGGTTATTGCGTGATTTGATCCAACCGGTAAAATTCCTTATAACAGAAAGACCTTTGTCATTTTTTATTGGTCCTTTTTGTGATTCCAGAACTATGACAACGGAATTGGAAAAAACTTCTTTTGAGAAATGTTTCTTAATCAATTTCTGTGCTTGAATGCTGGGTTCTTTCTCACTTAAGTACGCTGATTGATCCGATATGCTCACTTCTGATAAGTTTGGCGCCAGCCAGGTCAGGAGGCCCACTGTAATGAGCCAGAATGCGATAATGGGATACCGAAAATTTACGGAATAATAAGCGATTTTCTTTAACATTTATAAAACCCTGTAATGTTTAATAAGCTTACAATTTTGTTTATTACTTCAGATACTTCAAGAAATATTTATTATAATCTGTTCTTCCATGATTAAATTGCTATTTGAAGCGAGGCAAGGCAGAAGCCTATTTGGACATCCTTTCTGTCAGATGTTAATTTCTACCGTACTAACAACATCTATTACAAGCAAATCCATTTAGAAGCTCGGCAGGGATGCCGAGCTTTGCTGATTAAAGCAGGATGCTTTTACATCAGCAACAACTTGTTGGCACCTATTTATAAAAGTTTGGGCCCCGCCGGCCCCAGAGGCGCGGGTTTAGAAAGAGGCACTCACTCACTTTGTTCGCTC
>JBHPHB010000121.1:0-9522 GCA_042569985.1 Spirochaetota bacterium
TTACATTGTGGTGCGGAGATGTGGCTTCAATTCACAAGGATCATGTTGTACCTCAACATTGTTTTTGCCTTCAGCCTATAAGCACCTTTTGCTTTTTAAAGCTTAAGATTGCAAGCTGCTTTAGAAACCGCTCACTTGCTAAATCTCAATGTACAAGCCGAAGTAATTATGTTGAGCCCTCCCCTCTTTTGAAAACAAGGAAAGGACAATTTCATAACTTCTAATGATAATATAATAATAAATTAATTATTGTCAAAAAAAAAAATTAAAAAATTTAAAAAAAAAAATTAATCCCGTCCGGATCGGTTATTGTGATTTTAAAATGGACCGGAAGAACAACCGAATACTACCGGTTGCCCTTGTACTTGCTGTTGGATTTCTTGCGGTTAAAAGCAGCGTCATTCTTTTTTGCACTCTTCTGCTTCTGCTTCTGCTTTTCCTGTTTCAACTTTTTGACCTTCTTTTTGGGAAGCTTTTTCCAGTCAAAGTAATGGACAATATCGGCAAGTTCAACAAGGTCTTTGTGAATTGAAGCCACATCTCCGCACCACAATGTAACGGTAGCACCGGATTCCTGTGTTGCCTCAATCGCCGGTATAAAATCACTATCACCGGCTATTACCACCACATGCTGTATATGGCCAGATGCAGAGTGGCGTACCATATCAACAGAAAGGAGAACATCAACACGCTTTTGCTCAAAATATGTTTTTTGGCCGTCCCATCTCTTGTGAAGTTTGCCCAGCCGTACGGCCCACCTGTCCAGGCTGGTTATCTCTTCCATGAATGCATCATGCTCTTCCATCCTCTTTTTTTCACTTTCAGAGGGGTCCTGCGATACCCATGGTGCACAGTAATAGAAGTAACAGCGAAGCACGTCTAAAGGCACCGATTTTCTCAGCGGTTTCAAGATATAGTCAACAAGTTCATCGTACTTTGGCGTTATATCATATTTTTTCATAAATGAAAGGAAATAGGCACCGTCTATAAAAATTGCAGCTCTCAATATTTTTCTCCGTCTTTATTTGATTGTCACTTTCAAAAGTTCTTTTTTCAAAGCAAACATTTGATCGTCATTTAATTTCAATGTATGTTAATGGCCCGTAATAGTCAATGTAAATTAATGGCAACAATAAAAACCTGTATTTTCATTACTAAATAATGAAAATTAGCGGTTTTTACTGCTTTTTTAGGCATTTATCAGGATATTTTTTTTGAAAGCGCATAGAGGTCT
The DNA here is from genome assembly GCA_042569985.1 of Spirochaetota bacterium. GTDB lineage: Bacteria > Spirochaetota > UBA4802 > UBA4802 > UBA5550 > JBHPHB01. The sequence goes on from JBHPHB010000121.1 coordinate 1,235, forward strand.
TTCAGTTTTTTATCCTTTCCCACCCACAGGTTGTTCAGCCATCCCTGAAAGCTTTTACGGTATTCAGTGTCATTAATATAATCCCCCAGGATCTCTTCCTTTACGGGAATTACATCAACATCGACGGTGATCTTATTCACATTGCCGCTTAGAAAATGCCACATGCTCCTCACTCCATTGGGATAACATATGGTAACATTTACTATATTGCTAATGCGTCTTCCCATTATTGTGAGAACAAAAGCAATTCCGCCGGCCTTAGGCTTCAACAGGTACGTAAATGGTGATTGCTGCCTGTCATGTTTTTCCTTTGCAAACCTGGTACCTTCACAAAAATTCATTACAGACACAGGTGTTGTTTTAAACTTTTCGCATGCTTTTTTAGTAATCTCAATATCTTTTCCCTTAAGGTGAGGGTTTTTTTTCAAAAATGCCTCTGAATATCGTTTCATAAAGGGAAAATCAAGGGCCCACCATGCGATGCCAAGAAGAGGTATCCACATAAGTTCTTTCTTCAGGAAAAACTTTAGAAAAGGAACTTTGCGGTAAAGCACCTTCTGTAAAACAAAAATATCAACCCATGACTGGTGATTAGATATTACAAGATACCAATCATCCATTTTAAGATCTTCCAAACCATGGACATCCCACTCAATCTTTCTCGTGAATGATATGATGGTGGTATTCACAAATATCCAACTGTTTGCTATAAATATTAGCACATTGGAGCAAAATTTTCTCCAGGAGGGAATTGGGATGACAAGCTTCAAAATTACAAATACCATTACAATACAAACACCAAGTATTGTATTAACGCAGAAACCGACAAACGTAAAAACCCCTATAATGGAGCTCCTTATTAAGTTTAACATTATATTCAGCCAATTAATTATATTTTTCATAAGCACAGAATTCTGCTTACTCAATGGTGTGAAATTTGATAAGGCTAATAATTCTTATTTCAGTCTAGTGATGAATACACAACACAGCAGTAATAATGGAAACTTCACATTTCAACTAATCAATAACCCGGTGAAACTGTTATACAAGACAGATCAACCTGAATCTTCTGGAGATTCTTGCGAAGACTCTTCCTGGTCTTCCTCCAGATCTGAATCTTTTTTTTCTAATTTTCGCTGTCTCTTATCTTCTTTCTTCTTTCTCTTAGCTAATTCCTTTCTTCGTTTTTCATGCTGATAAAAGTTTTTTGCCAATATATCATCCTTTTGAAACTAGAATCTGCTTTTGTCTTATTAATATCTGGACCTGTTCCTTGGCTTATCTTGTTTGGGCCGTGCTTCATTAACCTTGATATTCCTTCCTTCAACTTCTCTGCCATCGAGCTCCTTTATTGCTTCTTCGCCTTCACTCTGCTCAGGCATTTCAACAAATCCAAAGCCCTTTGACCGGCCGGAATCCCTATCCGTTATGATCTTTGCTTCTGCAACAGATCCAAAATCAGAAAATAATGTTTCCAAATCCCCTTCTGAAATACTATAAGGCAAGTTTCCCACATAAATGTTCAATATCTTACTCCTAAAATAATTAATTTTTTTGTAACCCATCAACCTAAGTTTGCAAAGCACACTCTAACTGATTTCTCAGTACAATTGAATAGTTACTTTTTTGCTGACATAAGAAATGTCTATGCCTTATAAAAGCATAAATTTCACTGAATTTCTATCAACATGCCATATATAATATATGACAATAACAAATGCAAGTAAAAAAAATCATGTTTTTCTGTAAACCTCAAAATTTGCTTCAAGCCTTTCCCGTTATTATTTATCCCTTTTTGCAATTCCCAATATAAAAGGAGTACATAATATTATCAAATTTAACCCAAAACTGCCGGTTTTTTTGTCCTTCCCCCTGAGGTGAAATCCCTTGAAATCGATGTTATTAAATCCTGATTTTTCAAGAATTGTCCGTAATTCTTCCGGTTTAATGAACATATTCCAATCTTGCAGCCCCATGGGAGCAATTTTCAAAATGTATTCAGCAACCCATATCATGAGCAACCTGGACATAAATGTCCTGTTGATTGTATCAAATAAAAATATTCCACCCGGTTTTAACACACGGTTGATTTCTGATATAACTACATCTAAATCAGTCAGATGCTCAAGAACATCTACACACATGACAACATGAAAGGAGTTCTTTTTATAGGGCAGGTTTTCAGCATTGCAATGTTCATAGTTTATCTTTAAATTATTTTCCAGTGCATGATTTTTAGCGGCTTCAATAGATTTTTGTGATTGATCAATACCTGAAACAGAGGCCCCCATTTTAGCCATTTCTTCACATGCATAACCTCCCCCGCATCCAATTCGAGGGTATTCAAAGATTTCCAGCTATTTATGATGGTTTTAAAATATTCAAAACGGGCAAGATTTAAGGGCCTCAGCTTGAAGAAGCCATCCTTAGTTTTCCACCACCTTTCAGCTTCCAGGTCATAAAATTCGAGATTATTTTTTTCCTCATATGCATATCCCTCATATTATGATTTAGGGAACATATATATTAATTTTATGCAAGAAAAAATTCGAAATAAATGATACTCAATATTTTAAAATATTATTGCAATTTATTATTAAAATGCAAAACTACTAAAAAAACGTATTGGAGAAAATATGGGTAATAACGATGTAAACAGGGATATAATCAAGGCTGTCCTTGAGGGTAACTTGAAAAAGGTCAGGAAACTTGCTGAAAATGGGGCTGATGTCAATACCCTAATTAAGGAAAAAGACAAAACCCTATTAATGAAAGCGGCAAAAAGGGGTAACGAAAAGATGGTGCGACTCCTCGTTGACCTGGGTGCGGACATAGATGCTAAAAACAAGAATGAGGACGAAACAGCCCTGTTTTTTGCCTGCTGGGAAGGCCACCAGGAAATTGCCAAATTTCTCATAGAAAAGGGCGCAGATGTGCATCATAAAAAAATCGGCGGGCGCACCACCCTCATGTACGCGGTACATTCGAACAGTGTTGAAGTTGTGCGGATCTTACTGGAAAAAGGGGTTGATGTAAATGCTGCCAATGAAAAAGGGCTCACCGCACTAATGTACGCAGATGAATTGGACACAAAAATTGACTCAATAGGTGAATTATTAAAACACGGGGCGGATATAAATCAGAAAAATATTATCGGCAAAACAGTTTTAATGAGGGCTGCTCTATACGGCTCTTTAAAAACAGTTGAGTTCCTCCTCCAGAACGGTGCTGATACAAGCATCATTTCCGATGAGGGTTGGGATGTTGTAACCTATGCTGAAGATGCCGAAAAAAACTCTAAAAAGATGGTGAAACTCCTGGAGAAATACGGCATGGAGCAAAAATCAAAATATTATTCCTACAAAATACAAATGGACTGTACCGAATGCGGACAGCCCCTTATAATCAATGGCCCCATGCTTTCGCTGAAGTGCGGTGCCTGCCAGTCAAATGTACAAATTGGAAAGGATGTATGGAAAAGCATAATTGAATCTTCATCGGGCCTTGGCGGCACTATGAATATATTAACCTATTCGGATTTCCAGTTTGATTACAGAAAAGCCGACCCCCAATGTTCCCAATGTGAAGCCAGGCTAAATGCGGATAAAATAGTTACGGGAAATGACGGTACGATTGTTTGTGAACAATGCCAGGCACACCACAATACATACCCTGCCCCACAGTGGCTGCAGAAATACAAGGCAAAGGGTTATCATGGAGACCAAATATTCTGTGCCGAAAAACAGGGAGATGAAGTCAAAGAGGATTTAAGTAAAATTAAACCTATTGCTATAAAATGCGTTTCATGCGGTGCCGTACTTAAAATAAATACGGAAACACCACGTAATGCCACATGTGAGCACTGCGCCACAGTCCAATACCTACCCGACGGATTATGGCTGGCACTTCATCCCGTTAAGAAAATTAAACAGTGGTATATAAGATTTAAGGAATAGGATACCCATATTTAAAATTTAAACTTTGGATATATTTTTATTGAAAAAATATTTTATTATTATGTAGATGACATTGGATTTATTCTGAAATGCCACTTAATTTTTTCATTTCACTTATGAATCTTTCAGCAGATAAGACTATAGTAATCGTATAAAAGGAGAAAATCATGAAAAAAATCAGTTTATTAATTATCGTAGCATCAATATTGGTCCTTCCCGGCTGCGGATCAAGGTTCTCCATCGTAAGGAATGAAGTGACTAAGGACTACTTTCAACAGACCTATGGAAAACACACACGCAGCGGAGCTTACTTTGTCTCAAGACGTGAGTTCCTGTACATAATGGCTTCATATAAAAGAAGCATACTGGAAAACGATCTGCTATCAGACAGTAAAAAAGAAAAAATAACTGAACAGATTAACTCACTCAAGTATGTGAACAAACAATACGCTCTCTTCTTTGTAAGGGTATATAACAATCCCCTGCTGAGAAAGCATACCAAGTTTAAATTCAGCCTCATTGACAAAAAAAATCAATCCGTTGTTGACAGAATATTGTATATGCCCATGAAAATAGTCACCTACTATGAAGGCGGCGGAAAAATTATTTCATATTCATATATATGGATGATAAAAACCGTGGCACCGGTAAACAGCGATAATTACAAAGAAAACCAGCTGCCGCTTCAACTAATAACGGAGTATCCAAATAAGCAGGTTACAGTTTACAATGTAGATTAAACTTCACCTAAGTTTTGCATCAACATATTCAAGATAACGGGACCTCACCTGTTTCATTGCCATTATTTTTTTTACCGGCGCCAATTTAAGTATTACACCAAAAACCAGCGCCAGGGCCCTGTGGTTCCAGATTGCCCTGTCAAATATGAGGTTCTGGAGACAGCCCCTTTCAATAGCCATGAGTACTGTCCTTTGAGTAGTATTAAGGGGGGTAAGCACTGTCTCTTTACGCTTCACCAGCTTAAGAGCACCCTTTGCACAGTTCCGCACACAAATTGCACAGCCAAGGCAAAGCTTCTCGTGGAGGCGGGCAATCTTCTTTTTTTTGCTGCGTGGGTCATTGGCAGAAATGAGGGCCATAGCCTCTACGGGGCACAGCTCAACACATATTCCGCATCCGTTGCACCCCTCTTCAATGACCCTGGGAATAAAGTTGGTAGTATTTACAGGATTGAGGAAACCGAACCTCTGTGCAGCCAGTAATGCTTCACAGCAGCATCCGCAGCAGTTACAGATAAAATTTACCCTTTCGCAAACATTCTCTCCAAATTGAATCAGGTTATTATCACGTGCTTGCTGTAAAAGGTCAAGCCCTTCATTAACATCTATTTGCCTGATTACACCATGTTTAGTTAATGAATATGCCGTTGTATTAAAGGTCAGACAGATTTCCATGGGAGCCCCGCATACCCTGTCAACATGCTCCATCTTGTGCCTGCAGTAGCAGGTGCCAACACCTATATGGGTTGCTGTTTTAATTACTTCACTGGCCCTTTCATAATCGAGGACATGGAGAGATTCGCTTTCAATAACCGGTTCATCTGCAAAGACCCGGCCAAGTTGAGTATCTCCCTCCGTGAACAGTTCCCGTACGAAGTCCTCTTCCACGTTCAAATATTCATAAAATAGTTCAGATAAAAGCTTCTGGTCAATATCACCGCGGACCCTCATAAGTGAAAACTCAAAAAATCCTGCCATGGGCGGTGGTAAAACATACTGTGGATTCCCGTTATTTTCAATATCTACAATATTTCCCCTGCCGGCAAGGTCATCTAAAATTATCCGTGTTTCCTTTTCGGATTTTTTCCATATGCGGGCTGCCCGCTTTATAGTGAATGGCCTGAGCGGCAGGAGAGATACCAGTTGAGCTTCCTTTTCGCTAAAAAGAATCTGCAATATTTTGAATAACAGCTCACTATGGGGCGCACCCTGGGGGTACCTGTTAATTCGTTTTATTAATTTATCATATGATGCGCGGGTTGTTAAATGTGCCATATTTATATTTTGTATCTTTATCTGATATTTTTATTACTTAAAATTCATCATATGATTATATTTTAGATAATAAAATCAAGGAAAAAACCTGCTAAAACACCTTACTTCAGCCTGTTTAAGTTCCAGTTATATGGCATGAATTCAATTTTATATGTGCCGTTTTTCAGATAATCTTTGCTTTCCTTCGGACTGACAAAGGGGAGTATAAAAGGTATAATATCCGCCTTTCCTCGGCCAAAATTCTTTTTATCAAATTTAAAAATCTTCGACAGGTAAACAATATTCTTAGCCCTGTCAATCCTCATCCCCTTTTTTGTATTTTTTATAAAGCGGCGTCCCATCTTTTTAAGGAGCCACCTGACGGTCCTCTTTGTATACAGGCGAATTGTTATATCGGGACAGCTTACTGACGCACAGACAATACCAAAATGAGAAGACTTTTCACCATATTTCTTTAACAGAATGTTATGTTCAATATATGAAAGTGAATACCATCTGCCGTTGACCTTAATTGCGTCCTTATCCCAGGGATTCTTAAAAACATTTATCTTTAAACTCCTGATGCTGCCCACGGGATAATTCATCAGTACCAGGTTAATGGCCCCAATATTATAAACGTTTATCCAGAATGCCAGCCTTGCGTTTCTACCCCTGAGAGTTGAAGGATTAAAGGTGGATAACTCTTTGAGTAATGAATTAAAATCGGATGAAGGATTTTTATATTCTTTGTGGAGCCCCTTATAATCGACGACGTTCATTTTAATCCCGCCAAGCATTCTGTTTCTGTGAACATATTTATTAAGGATTTTACTGTAAGTCCCGTAGCTGAACGCAAACCCTTTAAGGGGAATAAATAAGCATGATAAAAATATTACTATTGCTGCAGTGTATATTTTTCTTTTTGTCATTAAAAAAATCTCCTGGTTTTTTATAATTAGGTACGTTTAACATTATTATGTTACCATCCATTAAACGGTTTATTTTCAACTGTAATGTTATGGGTCTGACAGATATCCGACAAAAGGGTGATTATACAGGCTGCACTATCGGGAAAGATTGTCTTTTCTATAATTCCTTAATCTCGGGAGTTCCTAAATGCATAACTACTGCATAGTCGCAAAGCATCCTCACTCCCTTCCTGAGAGTATCATCGGCATTATACATCGTGATGGACTGTTGCGAGGTGTTATACAATGCGATATGGGCCTTCCCCTCCAACTTCTGAGGTATCTCGCTGACTTCGAAACGGGTATGCTTTTCACCCAGTTCATTGTCATTTATAAATTTATTGTAAATCTCGTAATCCACAAGGATATTTTCGGGATACTCCTTGCCTTCTTTGATAAAAGAGTCCCGCTGCGCTTCGCGAATCTGTATCCTTTGTCTCACGTCATCCTCCTCCAGAGTAAAGCACCAGAGATATAAATCTTTGAAAGATGCCTCAGTGAGGATATTAAAAAGCTTATCCCTGCGTGATTTAAGCGTGAAAGTAGCCTCAATATTTGATTCGGGATTACCTTTTTTAATATTCCAGGTCAAACGGTCCAGCAGCTCCGAATATACACGGTTCTTTTTATTTTCCGGCACCACCTCTTTTTGAGAAATGGCTTCATGGTAATACAGGCGTTCCTTATCGCTTCTCACTACCGGCCCGATAAGGCCCTGTAATACTTCGGAACCGGTTGATTTACCCCCCAGTGGCCAACCCATAATTATATTGACAACGGCATTTCCATATCCGAAATACTGTACATCACTGACTGCCTGTTTTACATACTCCCTGTCTTTGCTGGTAATCTCCGATTCTATCATTGTAAGAAATGATTGACCGGCATTTTTAAATTTCTGTATTAACCTCAGTATATCCTTGTTGCAGCTCACAATGCCATCCTCATTAATAGGCAGATGCTGATCTCCCAGCTTTGTCTGAGTAAGGTGGAGCTGGTTTATCCTCTTATAATTGTTTTTAAAAAATTTTGTTACCTGCTGGTTTATTTTAAAATGAGAACATTCGGGCTGCATAACTTCAAGATCAAGCACCAGGTGGGCAGTATCCAGGTTTATACTCACACCAGTTGTATTTTCAAGGTCGATCAATTGCTTTGGCAAAATGCCGCCTGTTTCAACGGCAATCTTTACTGAAAGTGAATTATCCTCTATAAATTGTACAAGCTCATTTATTTTTTTCTTGAACATATTATAATCTTCACTGCTCAGGATGGTACAGGCCTTTGTGGCATGGAAAGTAACATATTTTATATCAAGGTAATCACTGAATTGCAGAAATGATTTTGCAAATTCCATTTCAATTTCAATT
>JBHPHB010000122.1:0-9410 GCA_042569985.1 Spirochaetota bacterium
AATCAACTCAACCAGGTCATTTACCACAAACTGCAGTTTATCCTGCGCCTCAACATTTGCCTGGTTCGATTTTGTAAACTCTTCCAGGCCCATCAATATTTCGTTTGTTGAGGCAGAAGTTTTTTTCATCTCCTCGATTGTCGTGTTAAAAACATCTAATGTTTTATTTGCCCTGCCGTTAGCATTGGCTTTTTCATCACTTAACTTGCTGAGTATAAATTCCTCCCGGCTTTTCACATCACGGGTATCTTTCTGCTTTAGACTTTCAACTCTTCTAATGAGATCCTTATATAAACCGATACCAATACCCGTGCTAACACCTAGCCCGGAAATAAACAAAGCAATTTTTTGCAGAATGGGGATGTCACCTAAAAAGACCCAGGATAAAACTCCCGCAATTAATGACAGTATTGGAATAATTTTCGCCGAATTTAACCGTCTCCATTCAGTCTTTAATTCATCGCCATAATGCTTCAATAATAACTTCTTTAAATCATTATAGTCCATTGACATTACATCAAGATTATACCTTGAAAGGATTTCATCCCTCAATTTCATTGCCATTTGGGCATAAAATTTCTGCCACGGCATAAGCATGTCATAGTATATTAAAAAGTGATTTTTGTTCGAATTAAATTCGATGACCTCATTTACGCGGGAATCGGTTTTAATTGTTTTCTCGCTGAGATCATATATTACCCTATCATCTTTATCCAGAGCAAATATGGCCTTTTCTCCATAGTGCACCAATTTACCCAGGGAATCCCTGAGTAAATCTCCTTCGGGATTATCAATATCGAAAAGATACCCGTCATCGTTCATCTGGTATCTCCTGCCGTCATGAAACTGGGGCATTTCATCGGGTAATACGGGCAGGGCCAGCCTGTTGGCCCTTGTATTTACGTAAAGGCTCTTAAAATACAATATACCCAGTGTGGTAATGGGATGAGATACCATTGAGAAATAATCGGGGATCCCCGTATTGTATATTGTCTCCTCGGAAGGATTATATTCTTTACCATTGACGACCAGTTTTTTGGGCCGGTTTAACTGGGGATTAAATCTTTTCGGTGTTTTTGTATATACAAACTCCAACTCAAGGACCTTTTTCTTTTTCCAGATACTGGTTAAACTGGTGCTCTTACTTTCGGAAATTGTGGTGTACTTTGAAGCAAATATTCCCGATAGTTTTCCGATGATATGGAACGGTATTATCTTAAAGGACAAAGAATCCTTTCTCTCGTACATTAACTGGAAGGCTGAAGTTCTTACTGTAACTGTGTCTACAACCCTTCTTTCATGGTCATAATCAAGATTATCATAATATGACAGGACTGCGTACTGAAGTGCGAAAAATAAATGTTCTGAACATTTCTTAAAGGGATTCGCCCAGATCTGTTTTAAATCATCTTTTGAAAAACCAAATCTGTCTACCAGGGCCTTATAGGTTTCTTCTGTTTGTTCATTCTTAAAGAATTGCAGCCACGAGATGATAAAACTCCAGGCCAGCCCTCTGACTTCTTTACCGCTGGAATATTTTTCCAGGTATAAATTCTTCTTAAGCCCACCGGTTTTTTCAACAAGAGCTAAAAGATGATCTGCCACTTTCCCGTAATCCCTGGGATAAAATTTTTCTACTGTCCTGTTTTCATCCATAGTGCTGTCAATCTTTTCCTTTTGTTTATTATTAAACTGCATCTTTATTCTATTGACTCAAAGTGACGGTTAATTCAACACTATTATGTTAAAAAAATCAAGTTAATTAATTTATAAAATGCTATTTTCAATATTTATTTCTTAATCCGGATATTAAAAAAAATTTAATGGGGGTAATTTCCGAAATCGATATCAAAACTTACTGGAGCTGAAAAAATATCCACGTTACATATTTCCTTATATCCTTATGCCTCATCCCGTAACCAAGATAATAACCGTCGATCCATATTTCAAAGTGCAGGTGCACCCCCCAGTTTTTACCCAGGGCCTCAGCATAGAGTCCCGAATTGCCGGCCCATCCGATTCTCTGTCCCCTTTTGACTGTACTCCCCACTTTGATGGAATCATCAATTTTTGACATGTGATTATAGGCAGTGACAATTCCGTTTTGGTGGTCAATCCAAACCTGGATACCCCCGAAAGACCTCATGACATATGTTCGTGGATTCTTCTTAAAAAAAGAAGATTGCCTTTTCCAGTCACTTGCCTTTAAAGGTTTATATTTCCAATCGGCCCGTATAATCTTTCCTCCATGGGCAGCATAGATGGGAGTTTTTTTAGTTAGGGGTTTGCGGTCATACTCTCCTTCTTCATGATAATAGAATATATCAAGGCCCACGTGTCGGCCGCCCCTGTATTTACGGGCCGCATTGGGATAACTTGCATTTCTTTTTGGCAGGTAACCGTTTTTTATGGGGAAATAAAGGCCCTTTAACCTTTCATCGAAATATTTAATCTTTGAAGCACCCAGGTATGCCTCAACTTCAGCTATTGCAGCATGGCCTTTATATGTGGCACCGGAAGGGATAAAAATACGGAAAGTGCTCGCGTCTATGCCGCCCAGTTTAATTATAATTTTGTTGCCCAGTCTTTTCCATATTCCATTATTGTCATTTCCATTATTAAGATCGACTTTTGAAAAAGTAAACCATCTGTCTTTATACATGAATTGCAGGGCGAAAAATTTCAATGTTTTATAGTTATCCTTTTCACCGGGACTAACTGTTATAGATGTGATGAGCCTTTTAATCCTGAAATCAACCTCTATCCAGTGTGGCCCATTTTTATTTTTCGAAACCCAGGCCGTTTTTTTATCACTGTCCAGCGCTTTATCTCCTCCATGGTTCATGCTATAGGAAGAGCTTGTTTTATAGTATATTTTATGGACAGAGTTTTGGCCCACAATGAGATATTTTTTTCCATCAATGCTTCTCTGGGGTACCTTAACGGCCAGCAGAAGTGGAATAGATAAAAGAGATAAAAGTTTAATCATATTATGCTAAATCTTAATGTTGTATACTAATACATATTGAAGCTAATTACAATATTTCTGAATTGTATCATAGACATCTTTGAATCCAAGTTCACCGGCTGTACTAAAATCATTGCATCCGCCAATCTTATCCTTAATAATAATCTTGTAAATACCCCGGTAATAATATGCCCTTGGATTATCCGAATTAATATCTATGGCCTTATTCAAATCCCCGATAGCCCCCCTATAATCCTTAATTTCCGACTTAGCCCTGCCCCGGAGATAATATGCATTATCGTTCTTTGGATTTATCTTGATCCTTCTCGTTGAGTCTCTCACTGCTCCTCGAAAATCCTTCAAATAAAATTTTGCCAGGCTCCGTAAAGAGTATGCCGTATCATTCTTTGGGTCCTTTCTTATTACCCTCGTGTAATCTGGAATGGCCCCTCTATAATTTTTTAAGTTCGATTTTGCCAATCCGCGGCTCATATAGGCATCAATAAAATCAGGATCGATTTTAACCACCTTTGTAAAATCATTTATGGCGTCCCTGAATTGGCCAAGATCAAATTTAGCAAGACCGCGGCTCATATAGGCATCGGCAAACTTGGAGCTAATATCAATTACCCTGTTAAAATCCTTAATAGCATCCTTGTAATACTTTAAATCAGAATTGGCAAGGCCGCGGCTCATGTAGGCATCAATTAATTTCGGATCAATTTCAATTGCCCTGGTATACTCCTTGATAGCTTTACCGTATTTTTTTTGATCCGAAAAAACCAATCCCAACCTTAGATATGCCTTTGCAAACTTCGGATCAATTTCAATTGCCCTGGTATACTCCCTGATAGCTTCGTTATAACTCTTTTGCTTTGACTTTACGATACCAAGGCTCAGATATGCCACGGCATATTTAGGGTTAAGGTCTATAGCTTTGTTAAAGTCATTAATGGCTTCATTATATTTTTTTAATTCAGTACTTAACTGACCGCGGTTTATATAGCAGACAATATTCCCGGGATCAATATCAATGGCTTTCGTCAGGTCATTCAGGGCTTCGCTATATTTTTTTATTTTTGCCTTTGCCCGCCCCCTTTGTATATAAGCATCAACTGAATTTGACTCAATTTTTATTGCCCTGGAAAAATCTGAAATAGCAGAACTGTATTTTTTCAATTCATATTTCGACATTCCTCTTCCAATTAGAGCCTTAACCATTTTCGGTTTAAGTTTTATTACTTTTGAGAAGTCTTTTATAGAACTTTTATACCTTCTTAATTTATATTTAACAGATCCCCTTTCAAGATATGCTTCTACATTTTGGGGATCATTTTTTATCACCCTGGAAAAATCTCTCATGGCATATTTAAAATCTTTCAGGGCTATGCTTACTATGCCCCTGTTAAAATATGCCTTGCTAAATTTAGGCTGTATCCTGACTGCTTCGGAATAATCTCTATAGGCACCCTTGTAATTTTTCAGTCTAAATTTCGCCTGTCCACGGTTATGATAGGCCCATGCATCCATGGAGTCAATCTCGATTGCAGAGGTAAAGTCCTTTATGGATTCTTTATATTCCTTTAATGAAAACCTGGTAAATCCAAGCATATAATAGGCATTTGCATTAACAGGGTTCAAGCTTATGGCCTTTTTGAAATCACCAATGGCATTCTTATGCTTTTGTAATTTGAACTGAAGATTTCCGCGATAAAAATACGCTTTAGAGTATTCCGGATTAATCTCAAGGGCCCTGTCAAAGTCACTTAAGGCATCATCATAATCTTCAATCTGAGATTTAGTATAACCCCTTTCCAAATAGGCAAGGACAAATTTTTCATTCATGTCAATGGCTTTGCTGAAATCTTTTATTGCCCTTTTATAGTTATTATTTAGCCTGTTAATATAACCCTTTGAAAACCAACCCAGGTCAGATTCCGGAGACAGTTTAATAATCTTTTTTCTATATTTTTTAATTTCAGATTTAAGCCTTGAACTTTTTGAAAGCTCAAAAAGTTGTTTTGCCTTATCATAACCCTTGCCGGTTTTTGCCACGGGGGAAAAATAAATTGAGATAATAAAAACAAAAACTACGATAATAATTCTTTTCATGAATAACTTCAAATACATAAGAGAACTGAATGTCAAGTAATTTTAAGTGATAATTTTATGTATTAATAAATTTGATATCCAAAAACTCTGTGGATAATTAGAAATGTTACAGGTTATTCTACAATTAAAAAATTACCCTGAACTTCAGGCCATGTTGAATTCCAATATACCGTTCAAAATAGAGGCTGTAATTATAGAAATAACTTAATTTCACATATGTATCCTCAGAAAAACCAAACTCTTTAAACCCCAGAACCCTGAGACCAATACCGAACTCAAAACCAAACCCGTCCTGCCCGCCATATTCCTGGCCGGATTCGGCAATCGTTTTATTAAATTTATCAACACTGGACTTATAACTTAAACCAAGAAAGACAGTTGCCCTTAAGCAAATCCCCGAACCATCATCATTCCTTACATTTACCAGGGGATCAAAGAAGAACTTAAAAATTGTTAACCTGATTTCATAATCTTTCATATCGAATTTCTTTGAATGTTCAATTCTGGACTCAAAGTACAATTCAATATCCCATCCAAGGGTATCCCACTTACTTCCGTCAACAAACTGATGTAGAGATGTAGAAATACTGGGCACATAATTTGCCTTTACAAGAGTAAAATATGAAAAACCAAGATCTACCCATTTAAGGATTGTGGTCCTGGCATTTATAACATCATTCATGTAATTCTTTGATGATACAATTTCCGTATTGCTTTCAACATTCCTCTTTTTAAATTTATTAAAGCCAAAACCAAAATAGGTTTCAATAAAGGGGATATAAGCCTTGGCATAAAAGACTGCCGCTTTACTGTCAAAGGTAACATCACTCTGAACAGTAACATACTTTAAGTCAACATTAACACCCATTGTTGCCGCCTGGTAATGACCCCTTGACTCATCTTTATCGTCCCTGGTATAATTGGCAAAATCTGTTGTATTAAGAAGAAAATAGGCACCAACCCATTCCCATCCCAGTGCAGCACCAAGAAGTTGCGGATAGATATCCCTGTTATCAGTGTCCTTTCCATAGTTAAAGTCATAGAGCACTGAATATATATGAGAATTGATCTCAGACGGATGTTTTCCCGGATAATATGTCTGTGCAAGGTTTTGCCAGCGATCAAAGCTTGTCCTTAAAATTTCAAGCCTCCGGTTATAGTACAGTGAATTTACATAGTACGATGTATCCGATGCAATTGCAAATTCTGAAAAAAGCATGCTGGAAATAACCAATGCAAATAAAAAAAATGTAAACCTTTTCATCCTATCCTTTCCTCCTGGATCAATAACTCTGTTCCTCGCCAAAGGCTCCACGGCCTTCTAACGGTGTGAAATCATATTTAGAATAAACCCTCTTTAATGCTTCAGCGGCACTTTTGGCCACGTGAAATGGAGTCTTCACTCCCCTGCCTAAATAATTTGACCCCGCATCTACATTGAATCTCTTTTTTCCGCCCTTTGCTTTTAAAGCCTTGATATGCCCTCCATGGGTGGGTATGAAATTAAATGTTTCATTTTTCAATAACCCTTCTGTTATCTCATGAGGCTTTGTACCTACAGTATAAAAACTCGGATCATATCCCTTTTGCTGCATAATACACGCAATATATGTGAGATGCTCACCTGGCTGCATTGAATCAAGCCAGAATTGAAACTTTTCCCTGCAAACCCGCTGGGGACTTCTCCTTTCCTTAAACCTTCCAATCCTGAACATCTGCTGTACGGGAATAAACACCTGTTTCAGCAAATCCCTTTTCTTAAGTTCAATTATCTGTTCGGGCACATAAGTTCTTTTGACAAAATTTATAATTCCCGTCTGCAGTTTTTCATTCTTTTTATATGGAGGCCACTTTTTTATGATCTCTAAAGCTTCCTCAGATTTTGGACTGTTTTTAAAAGAGGTGTCAAAACAATAAATTTTATCATCTTTTGTTGGACGTAACACGCCCTCCCTTGCAAGCAATGTATTCTCCTTAATATCAATTACATTGATAATGATCATGTCATCATCTTCATCATAATTAAGAAAACATCCCTGCTGCTCTTTGTCCTTGCTTTTACGGACTATCACTGTACCGGCATCAATGTTCAGATAGTTATCTACAGATTTTAATAAAGCTTCCACCATAATCATAATCCCATTTTTAAAATTTATATTTTATCTTAATTGATAAGTTATGTCAATTCTAATATAAGGACATTTTCAAAAATGGATTATTTTTTTGAAATGCCCTTATAAAATATTAAAAACTGCCTTAAAGGTATTGACAACATACCATGTTTTTTGTACAATTATAACAAAAGTGAAATCAGTGTAAAATAGGAAATTAATAATGAACAAAAAGGAACACTTCTTTTATAAAATGTTTAAATATAGAAAAATAAATATATCCATTATTCTCATATTTTCATTGGCGCTGTCATTAGCTATTATCAGTGCTTGCTCAAAACAGGTTAAGGAAGAAAAAACGGTAAAACATAATGAAAATATTAACCGCAGCACTATTATTGAAAACCTCAAAAACATCAGAGAAACTCACGATAAGAACATATCAATTTTGTGCATGGGAGACCTTTTAATCGGCCACAATGTGGAGAAAATTATTGAATGCAGTAACCCCAGATACCCCTTTATGAAATTGGAGGATGAATTTAAAAAGTATGATATAGTATTTGCAAATCTTGAAACCTCCATTACCAAAAGGGGAGACGCCCATGAAAGTAAACCCTACACTTTCAGAATCAAGTATAAGAATGCCATATACCTGAGGTCGCTTAAAATTGATGTTGTTTCGGTTGCCAATAATCACCTCCTGGATTTTGGAGTAAAAGGAATGTATGATACCTTAATGTATATTAGAGACTGGGGAATTAAATATTCCGGAGCAGGAATAGACTTAAAAAATGCACGCAAACCTTCAATATTGAGGCGCAAAGGAGTGAATGTTATCTTCCTCTCTTACTGCGAAAGGCCTCCCATGGATTTTTATGCAACTGACAAAAAACCGGGTACAGCTCCTTTAAATTTAAAATATATCGAAGAAGATATTAAAAAATATAAGAAAAAGGATAACATAGTCCTAATTTCCCTTCACTGGGGTATCCAAAGCGCAAAATACCCAAGAAAGGACCAGGTAAAAAAAGCACATAAGATTATTGATGCCGGCGCAGATGGAATTATAGGGCACCATACTCATGTCCCCCAGGGCATTGAAATCTACAAGGGAAAACCAATTATTTATTCACTGGGTAATTTAATAAGCGGCTTTTACAGTCCCAGGCATAAAGACAATATAATGGTTGTCCTGAGGTACTGGAAAAACCAGATTATAAACTTTGAGGTAATACCCATTACAGGCCAAAACTTTGATATGCATTTTCAGCCTTACATCCTAAAGGGCAAAAGGGCTGTCAAATCGCTCAATAGAATAATTGAAATTTCAAATAAGTTTAAAACGAAAATGGTCATTAACAAAGGCAGGCTCGTAGCTTCCGTTCCCCTGTGGGATGGAAAGGAAATTAAGAAAGATGTTGCCATAACAAAAGATAAAAAGTTTAAAATCGAATCTGAATTTAAAACCATGGTTAAGACTGATATCAATTCAGAAATAAGATCAAAGATAAAATCAAAGATTACCAGCCCATAATTACATAAAACAAGAAAGGCGACACATCAGTGTGCCGCCTTTTTCATAATTTTAATTCTAAAATAACTTAAATTACTGCTGTTGTGCCGGAACTACTTTAAAAGTAACTCTTCTCTGCTTGCCGCTTCTTGAACTTACACCGGACAAAGGTTCTGATGATCCCACACCTTTATAAGTTAAATTTTTAGACTTAATACCCTGTCTTCTGAGTGCATCATGAACAAATTTTGCTCTGTCACTGGAAATTTTTATATTCCCTGGTTTGTCTCCAACAGGCTCTTCAGGTCCGCTTGAATCTGTGTGTCCCGTAACTTGAAGGGTGTAACCCTGAGGGATCTTATCCAAAATTCCCTTAACGATGGGAGCAGCGTTCTTAGCCCACTTATCCCATTTTGATGTGGACACCCTGGAGCTCTTATATGAGAAACCTCCAACGGGATAGCTCGATAACTGATTATTCGAAGTATTGACCCATACATTCCAGTCAGTATTGCTTGTTACATTGGGGTCCTTTTTTTGAGCTCCGCCACATGCTAAAACAATAGAAATAACTGTAATAAAAACAACTGATAAATATTTTTTCATTTTTCTCTCCTCGTATGTTATTATTCAAAATATTATTATTAAATAATATAAAAATTTCCAGTGACAGAGCAAAATTTGTTCATGATGCACTCAGAAG
>JBHPHB010000123.1:0-9349 GCA_042569985.1 Spirochaetota bacterium
ATAATCGCCACTGAAAATGGAGATATTAATATTATTAAACTATTAATTGAAAAAGGGATCAACGTTAATGCAAAAGGGGGTAATGGAAGAACGGCACTTATTACCGCTTCGGAAAAAGGATATACTGAAATTGTAAAAATATTAATATCAAACAAAGCAAATATCGAGACAAGGGACAATAGCGGATTCTCTGCATATATGACAGCGATTTTAAATGGAAATATAAGCATTGTGTTGATACTAAAAAAGAACGGGGCAGTTCTTACCAGAAACGATAAGAAGAAAATAGCTTCTTCAATTAACATAAGAAAAACCACGGAGAAAATTATCAATAGCGGTAAAGAGAAAATTAAAAAGCTATTTGATGAGATAGTTAAGGAAGGTTCGAAATAGGTTATTAACCGGTTATTCGCTTTTTATCTTACTCATATGGAGGTTGCCTTTTTTGTCATAGCGAACTGCCTGTATTTCCGATACTATGGAGATGGCAATGTCATGGGGGCTTCTTCCCCCGGTGTCCAGTCCGATGGGGGTGTAAAGGTTTTCAAGGTTTAGATCATTGCCCGCTTCATCCTTAAGCCTCTTAAGTGTTTTGGCAACTTTTTTCCTGGAACCAATTAGCCCTACATATCGGGGATTGCTTCCTGATTTAAATACTCCCTTTAAAATTTGAAAGTCCACCTCATGGCTGTGAGATGCAATTATAACAAAGCTGTTATCGGCAATATCAATGTCCGATATATTCTCGGGATTATCCAGTTTTACTGTTTTCTGAACATTGGTGATATCGTTTAAAAAGCCATCCCTGCTGTCTACAATCGTTATGTGGTAATCAAGGTGGTTGAGGTGATAAAGGATTGCCCTGCCCACATGGCCGGCTCCAAAAATATATATTTTTTCACCTGATCCGATATATTCGAAGAAAAGGGTAGTTGTGCCGCCGCATATCATCCCTGTATCTTCAGCATCTATCAGCTCATTGCCGGCACCAAGGGAATATTTTTTCATGAAACCTGTCTTTTTATTCAAGACCTCACCTGCTGTCTCTACCGCGGCATATTCCAGTGAACCCCCTCCAACTGTTCCGATTTTTTTTCCGTCGGGAAAAACAAGCATCTTTGTCTGCAGGCCCGAAGGGGAAGAGCCTTCTTTTTCGACTACGGTAACAAGGACGCTTTCTCCGCCACCCTTTTTTAAATTAAGTATTTCTTCATATATCTCGTTCATGGTTAATTCCAGCTATGTTTCCTTAAAAATTTATTATGTATTTCTTGATAATCTTTTTTTTATCCGCTTGCTGTCAAGATTTTTTTGGATGGTTTATTTTATCTCAACTCGTGTTTCGTATATTTTCATTGACAATTGAAGTAAATACGAATAAATTCGTAACATAACATAATATTGCTTAAGCTTGAAGGCATTCCCTATTGAAAAAAAATATACTTCTCGTTGTAAATGATAATTCCACTACCGTCCTTGTGGAGAAACACTTAAGGGCATTGGGATGTAATTTATTATTAAAAGTTAGAAACGGAGAAGAGGCATTTGAAAAAGCCGGAGAATTAAACCTTGATGCAATGATGGTGGATATAACCCATGATGATGCAATGGTTGATATAGCTGCGGCAAAAAAAATGTATGAATATTTCGATATACCATTTATTTTCATAACTTCAGATTCTGAAGATACCGCTCAGGAGCAGGCAAAATTATCAAACCCCTATGGTTACCTCATAAAGCCATTCAATAAAATGGATGTAAAGATTACCCTTGAGATGGCACTTTTGCGACATGAAATGGAAAAGACATTAATCGAAAATGAAAGTAAGTTTTTGAATATCCTCAATAGTATTGGTGATGCCGTTATTGTTACCGATTTAGATGAGAGAATTATATATATGAATCCAATTGCTGAAAACCTGGTGGGATTTAAATATGATGAGGTGGCCAATAAAAAATTCAGGGATGTGGCAAAAATCACAAATACAGCAATAAGGAGTATGAAGGAACTGAAAATCAGCCGTGATATGCCCGAAACTATACAGGATTATATTGAGACAAAAAAGGGGAAAAAGATTCCCGTTGATTTTAATATATCCCCCCAGAAGGATTACAGGGGAAATACAATCGGCGTGGTAATTGTATTGCATGATATAACTGAACGTGTAAAGTTTGAAGATGAATTAAATGATAGTTTTAGTAAAATAAGACGGGCCATGGGCGGCACTATCCAGGCAATGGCCCAAACAGTTGAAGCAAGGGACCCCTATACTGCAGGACATCAGAGAAGGGTTGCCGATATTGCCAGGAGCATTGCCACAATAATGGAACTTCCAAAGGATAAGATTGAAGGCCTTCGGCTTGCAGGGGTTATCCATGATCTTGGTAAAATTTCAATTCCTTCGGAAATCTTAACCAAACCCATTGTTTTGACCGATATCGAATATGAAATAATTAAGAATCATTCCCAGGCAGGTTATGATATACTGAAAAATGTAGAGTTCCCCTGGCCAATTGCTGATATGGTTTATCAGCATCATGAACGGGTTGACGGTTCGGGTTATCCCAATGGGATTAAGGGAAATGAGATATTAATTGAATCAAAGATACTTGCTGTTTCTG
Organism: Spirochaetota bacterium; assembly: GCA_042569985.1. Lineage (GTDB taxonomy): Bacteria > Spirochaetota > UBA4802 > UBA4802 > UBA5550 > JBHPHB01. Next base: position 2,623 of record JBHPHB010000123.1, read on the forward strand.
ATGTTGTTGAGGCAATGGCTTCATACAGGCCCTACAGGGCAGCCCTTGGGATTGAAGCTGCTTTAGAGGAGGTCTTAAGTAACAGGGGACAACTTTATGACACTGAAGTAACTGGTGCATGTGTGAAACTCTTCAAAGAGGAGGGCTATGAAATAAAAGTGTGAGTTACCTTTAGTCAGCAGCAAGATATTTGCCAAGATATTCTGTGAGGTCATCAATGTTTTTTTCTATGAGGATTTTAAATTCAGGCGGGAGATTCTGATCTAATACAACCTTGTAGTAGTTAATTGCGTCTCTAACCTTTCTTTTCTTAATGAAATCATTGGCCTTCTGTAAAAGGGGTTTGTATTTATAAAAAGAGTATTCCATTATGTTTTTCTCTTTTGAAAGGCTTGCGTCATCGGGCAGTTTTGCGAAATCATAACTGACCTTGAGAATGGGCAGCTCCTTTTTTTTGATTTTTTTTGATTTAATGAATTTTTTATAAAAATCATCTTCTTCAATTTGCTTGTTAAGGGCTTTCCTGTCTGTTATGTCATAATCGCCCTGTTCCTCTCTTTTAACTCCCAGTATTTCAAAGGATTTATCTTCACTTTCTGCATCTTTATCTTCCTTTAAGATTTTATCAAAAATTTGTTCATCACTTAAACCCAGTTCATCCTTTCCCTTAAGAAATTCACTGAACAGTTCAAAATCTTCCTTTTCCTCTTCTTCCTTTAATGATAAGGACCCGCTGAAATTGTCCATATCAGGAGAACCGGGGCCGGGTGGAGCCGCTTTCGAGTCAAATTTAGCTTCCGGGATTGAGGGCATTTTACTTGCTTCAGGTATAGCCTTCATGGCCATATCGGCGATCTTTTTATTTACCTCGTTCAATTCATCCTGCAGGTTAGGTATGCTCTCTTTAATCTCTTTCAGGTCTTTTGAACTGAAATCATCGAGGAAGTCACTGCTAATCTCTTTTTCATCGGGAGCTACAATTATTTTTTCTTTTATTACATTTAATTCTTCCTGTAGCCTGGATAATTCCTCACCTTCCTTTACCTGGGGCTGGTCTTTGAAATTGTCGATATCGTTTTTAAGGTTTTCCAGTTCACTCTCTAAATCTGTTATGCCCAGGCTATCCTTAAATTCAGCTATTTTTTTAAGGTCACCTATGTCGTCTGTAAATTGTCCAATTTTACCCTGCAGTTTATAGAGATCTGCCCTGTCCCTGGCAACGGGCATTTCAATAAATTCAGAAAATTCATTTCTAAACTCTTCAAATTGATCTTTTAACCTGGATATTTCTTCACGTTCCTGAATAGAAGGTATTTGCTTGAGGTCATCAATTTCATTTTTAAATTGTTCAAACTGATCCTGAAGAGATGATATCTCATCATTATTCTTCATTGACGGGAGGTTTTGCAGGTTATTGATTTCCTTTTTGAAATTATAAAATTGGTTTTCCAATTTTAACATTTCCTGCCTGTTTTTAATTTCAGGTATTTTTCTTAATTCGTTAATATCGTTTTTAATCTCATCAACCCTGTTATTAATACCGGATAAATTAATTCTATCCTTGTTTATTGGAGATTTAATAAGGTCATCAACGATATCCTTTAACTTGTCAGCATGTTCTTTAAATTTTTGTATTTCTTCCGATTCTTTGGTTTCGGGGATGTTTAAAATTTCATCAATTTCATTTCTAAGGTCATCAAAGCTTTTCTGCAAATTTGATGCGGCTGATATACTTTCAATAATTGGTACTCCCAGGGTTTCGCTGACACTGTCCTTTAACTGGGATAGCTGTTCCTGGAGAGATGAAAGGTCATTCTGATCCACCGAGGGTGGCTGTTGTTTTAACGCATCAATTTCGTTTTTTAGGTTTTCAGTAACCTTTTCTGTAATTGTGTCGATATCAAGGTCTTTTGTTTTATCTATGAAACCCAGGTTGATTTTTCCCGGCATTGTGCCGCCATCAATGGAAAGAGTGATTTCATTGGGCTTTGCTTCTCCGGCTTCGGTTATCTTTTTTTCAACATCATGTTTTCGTTTTTGTTCCTTTCTTTCTTTATACTTTTTCAGGTATTCAATATTTGCATCTATCTTTGATTTTGTTTCTATATCATTTATTCTATCCCTGACACCTTCATAGAGCGAAATTGATGTTGGAAAATCTCCATTACCTGCATATATCTCTGAATTTAGAAGGGTTCTTCTATAGACACGAAATCTTGAGTTTTTTGGAATTATTTCATCGGCAAGAAAGGGTAATTCAAATGGGATATCTTCCTGAATGAGGGGTTCCGGTTCCTCGTCATCTGCTCTCCGGTGAGGTAATTCTCCTGATTTTTGCTCAATCTCCCTGTCTGAGGCCCTTCTTCTTAGAGATTTATCCTGGATTTCCTCATCACTTGCTTCAATTCCATCTTTTGATATTTCTTTGAGGCCTTCCTTTTTTGTTCCTCCAAAGAATACCCACAGAAGTATCAATATAATGAAAAATAATATTATTAGTAGAACTGTTCCCATAATTTCTCTTAATTTAATTTCTAATCATATACAATATAATAAAACCCATAATTATGGCGAGTTTTTTTTAGCTGAAGATGCCTATATACTATTATTTTCGACAAGTAGTATGTAATAAACTTCAATAATATTCATTATTGGGTTTTAAAATGGAATTTTCATGGGAACATAATTTTGTAACAAATTTATCAAAACCTAAGTCTAATTCTTAGCAGTATTTGATATTAAACTAAAAAATTATAGACAATTTTGAAGGTATGAAAATAATTTGGATAAAATTGATGAAGGAGAGTTCATGATGGAAGATAATAATAAAATTCGTAAAGACATGACATTTGGAGAGATTCTTAAGCAATATCCAAAAGCCGGTCCCATATTGGGAAGTTACGGACTACATTGTATCGGTTGCCATATAAGTACTATGGAAACCTTAGAGCAGGGTGTTGCAGCTCATGGTATGGACCAAAATATGCTGGAAACAATGCTTAAGCATCTGAATGAGCAGGCAATCTAGGTCGTCAGTACGACAGTTGATAATTTTTTGACGTAATATATATTTTTATCAAGGTACGGTTCTTTGCCGGGTTCGTATATGTCATGCGGGGCAGGTTTGGAGGTGTCCAGGGTAATTTTCCATTTTTTCCCCGAAGGTGATTGCGGTATATTATAATTCCTGTTAACAACGGAAGCATTGAAAATAACATACATATCGGAACATCTTTTACCGGAATCGTTTTTGCAGTATTCCCCATTTAGTAACATGCCAATGGTATGACTGTTAAAGCCCCAGTCAGGTTCACCAATATTAAATCCGTGCCAGGAAATATCGGGCCCGGAATGTCCTTCCTTTGTTTTACCGGTGAGGAATGATTTTTTCCACAGAAGGCGGTGTTTTTTTCTGAACCTGATTATAGTCTTTATGAATCTAAAGAGGTCCTCATTTTTACTGTTTATATCCCAGTTAATCCAGGACTTTTCATTGTCATGGCAGTAGGAATTGTTATTGCCGTCCCGGGTTTTTCTAAATTCATCTCCGGCACAAAGCATGGGGATGCCCTGTGATAAAAACAGGGTGGCAATAAAGTTTTTCATCTGTTTTTGCCTGGTCCTATCGATTAAATCTGTTGAATCATTTCCTTCAATACCGAAGTTGAAGCTATAATTATAATTTTCGCCATCTCTATTATTTTCTCCATTTTCAATGTTGCTCTTGTTGTTAAAACTTACTAGGTCGTTCAGGGTAAAACCGTCATGGCAGGTTATAAAATTGATGCTGTTCTGGGGGCTCCTGTGATCATCAAGGAATAGGTCTGAACTTCCAGTTATCCTGGTTGTAAAGTTTTCCATGCACCCCTTGTCGCCTTTCCAGAACCTCCTGACATCGTCCCTGTATTTCCCGTTCCACTCTGCCCACCTGCCCGGAAATTCTCCCACCTGGTATGCCCCTGCGGCATCCCATGCTTCGGCAATGATTTTAGTGTTTCTTAAAATGGGGTCCTCTTCAATCCTGTCAATGAGGGGGGGGTTGCCGGTTATATTGCCGTATTCATCTCTCCCCAGAATTGACGCCAGGTCAAACCTGAAGCCGTCAACCTTGATTTCCGTAACCCAGTACCTGAGGCAGTCGAGAATAAAATCGCGCACCAGGGGGTGGTTGCAGTTAAATGTATTCCCACAGCCTGAGAAGTTTTTATAGAGCCTTTTATTATCTTTAAGTATGTAATATATTGAATTATCAATTCCGCGGAAGGAAACAGTGGGCCCCTTCTGGTCGCCTTCACCGGTATGGTTAAAAACAATGTCCAGTATTACTTCAATACCGGCATCGTGGAAGCTCTTAACCATTTCCCTGAATTCTAAAACCTGCTGGCCCGTAGACCCGCCCGATGAGTATGTCCCCTTTGGCGCAAAAAATGCTATTGTGCTGTATCCCCAGAAGTTTTTCAGCTTTTCCCCGGTGAGCGGATTTATATTTATGTTATCTTCCATGTCAAATTCCTGCACCGGCAGGAGTTCAACGGCAGTCACTCCAAGTTCTTTCAGGTATGGAATTTTTTCAGTTAGCCCCTTGTAGGTCCCCCTGTGTTTAACATTTGATGATTCATGAAAGGTAAAGCCCTTAACATGGAGTTCATAGATTATAGTTTCCTCCGGGGGGATGTTAAGGGGTTTATCGTCAATGGGGATGCTGGTGTCTACTACAATGCTCCTGGGGACATGTTTTGTACTGTCAATTTTTGACATAGAAAGGTCAACGTTTTTTGAATCTGCATCATATCCCCATGCCTTAGTTAAATCCCATTGGAAATTACCGGTTATGGCCTTTGAGTATGGATCAAGGAGAAGCTTGTTTACGTTAAACCTGTGCCCGTTAAGCGGGTCAAAGGGCCCGTCAATTTTATAGCCGTAAACCTGTCCTTCCTTTATACCGTCAGCCTGGATATGCCAAATGTCGCCGGTTTTGTTTTTTACCGGGTCCAGGCGGGTCACTGTATATTCTGATTCCGGTTCAGCTGAGTCAAACAGCACAAGGCTCACCGATGTTGCGTTTCTGCTGAAAATGGAAAAAAGCACTCCACGGTTGCTTAAATTTGCTCCAAGGGGGAGGGGTGAACCGGGACGAAAGGTTATGTTTGTTTTTACGCTCATTTTGATGATCTAATATTTCACTATTAAATATTTCAAGTGATTTGTAAAAATAAAAAAAAAAAAAGATTAAAGGCAATTTGTAAAATTCCGAAGATAATAGAGTAAATAATTTTACACTCCTATTTGTATGATTTACCAGGTTGAAGGCTTTTGCAGATTGCACTCCTGCAAAAGCCTTTTTTTTTATTCTTTTTTTATCAGAAGTTACCTGAAAATTATAGTTTGATAGACCGATAATAAATCCAGATACAGATTTTAATGTTTTTTGATATTCGGAGAAATATTGAAAATGATTTTTGTGGTAAATGAAAAAAATCCCCAGAAGAGGCTCATCAGAAAGGCATGTGATATTATTGAATCCGGCGGTATTATAGTCTATCCAACGGATACTGTTTATGCCTATGGTTGTGATATTAACGATAAAAGGGCAATTGAGAAGATATATAGAATTAAGAAAATAAAGCGCAATAAACCCCTGAGTTTCATATTTTCCGATATTTCCAACATAAATAAGTATGTTAGGAATATTTCTAATGAAGCCTTCAAATTAATGAAAAAAACCTTGCCAGGACCGTATACTTTTATATTTAAGGCATCTAAGCTTGTTCCAAAGCTGGTAATAACAAATCAGAAAACAATTGGTGTAAGAATTCCCAATAATAATATTGCTTTGGAATTAGTGCAAACTTTAGGCCGGCCAATAATGTCTGCAAGTGTGAATCTTTCTACGGGCGAATATGCTGCTGATCCTGGGAATTTAGATAAAGAATTACTAAACAATGTAGATCTTATAATTGATGCCGGCATGGAACTTTCCGAGCCTTCAACTGTTATTGACTTTTCCGGCGGAACAATGGAGATACTGAGGGAAGGAAAGGGAAGTACCATGTTTAAAAAATATGCCCATGCTTAAAACCGGGTGATTGCATTGATTATGGCGTGGATATTTAAATCAATACATTGTACGAGGTAGAATATGTCAGAAGGAATTAGAAGTTTTTTAATAATGATTAAGGCAATTGCAATAACACTTGCAATTGGCGCACTTGTCTCCTATATTTTTTACAGTTTAAAACGAAGGGATTTGTTTGGCGGATATATTGGCGGATTGGTTATTGGTGTCATCGGAGCGCTTATCGGCATCCTAATACTGGACAAATTATTTTATGATATCGTTGTGCTGGTCCTTGAATTTTTATCAAGGGGAGCCGGTGTCAATATAATAGCGGGCCTCATTGGCGCATATGTTTCTGTTTTTATAATGAATAAGCTAAACCATGATAAGGAAAGAAAAAAATATTAGGATTACAGGGTTTTCCGGTTTTTCTTCTTCACCGCAACGGGTATTATAAATTTATTAAAATATTCTTATTCAATGGCCATGGCAAGTATGTTTACCGGGTGAAATACCTTGTATGATGTGAAGTTTTCAATCTGCCATTTGCATGTTACGCAATCTGTTATAACGATTTCAGGATTTGACCTGTCAATGAGTTCGAAGAGTGAACTGCCAATATCCCTGGATATTTCTGAATACTCCTCTTTAAAGCCGTATGTTCCAGAG
>JBHPHB010000124.1:0-9330 GCA_042569985.1 Spirochaetota bacterium
GGGCGGCAGAAACCTCACCCTCAGGCCCGAGGGCACTGCATCTGTCGTTAGGGCCTATGTTGAAAACGGAGATTATAACAGGCTGTCAAGGTGCAAACTCTTCTATATAGGGCCCATGTTCAGGGCAGAAAAGCCTCAAAAAGGGAGGCTAAGGCAGTTCAACCAGCTTGGCGCCGAACTTTTCGGCAGCAGTGACCCATTTTATGACTTTGAAATAATATCGATGATGGATTCCATAACAAAAGCCAACGGAATTGAGGATTATGAAATTATCATCAATTCAATCGGGTGCAGGGGCTGCAGGGATACTTTCATTAAGGAATTAAAAAAATACTACGAGGGCAATAAAGAATTACTCTGTGATGACTGTAAAAAAAGGCTGGATAAAAATACACTTCGCCTGCTGGACTGTAAAGTTGAATCATGCAAGGGCTTAAAGAAAAATGCGCCTGCCATTACGGAACATATATGCGAAGAATGCAGCACCCATTACAGGAAACTCAAAGGTTATCTCGACGGCGGTAATGTAAAATACAAAGAGGACCCCCACCTAGTGAGGGGGCTGGATTATTACACGAAGACCACCTTTGAATTTACAACCAATAAGCTTGGGGCCCAGAATGCCTTTGCCGGCGGCGGCAGGTATGATTACCTTGTTGAAAAGTTTGGTGGAAAACCCACTCCAGCCGTGGGATTTTCGGCCGGCATCGAAAGGATGCTGCTCCTCATCGACGATAAGTCGGTTGACCCGTCAAAGCTTGATATATTCCTCATTCATTCCGGGGGAGATACACTTAATAAAGCTGTAAGCATTCTTCCTGTCATCAAATCTCTTGGCCTCTCCTCTGACATTGACCCCGAAGGCTCGGGCTTTAAATCACAGTTTAAAAAAGCCAACAGGGAAAATGCACGCATTTGCCTCATATTCGGCGAGGACGAATTGGCATCGAATTCCTGTACTGCCAAGTTCATGGATTCGGGTGAACAGGAAAATGTAAAACTGGATTGGATTGAGGGTTTTTTGAAGGGATTAAAATAATTAATCTTATAAATATGTTTTAGCTTGACATTTTCATTTTAATAGTATAGCATACATGAAAATATTTCAGAAATTAAAAAAGGAGAGTAAAATGAAAAACAAATCAGCAATATTTTTTGCCTTTCTGCTGGCAATTGGCTTTACATTCAATGCATGCGGCAGCAAAAAAGTTAACATTTCCGATAAAAGTAAAAAGTTTTTCGGAAAAAAATGGACTTACGACAGTGAAGCTACACGAACTGCCGTCCTTACAAAAACAGGCAAAACCACGGGCATCAAGAACCTTAAGGATATTAAACTTAAAGGTGATGTTAAAAAGGGACTTGATTACCTTACTCACAAAACACTCTATTTTGCAGCAGACAAAAAGGGAAGAGGAATCGGCTACCTCATGTCCACAGGCAAGGGCCTTCTTAAGAGCAAGGTTACAGGCTGGATGAAATGGAATGCCGGCGAAACAGAATTTACACTTAGCCCCACTAAAAAGAACTACAAGACAAAGACCTATAAATTGGTTGAGATTACAGCGAACAAAATGGTAATTTTAGACAAGGCAAGCAAGACTAATACGCCGGAAATCTGGAAAAGATAGTAACATTAGCCCCCCATACCCCGCGTTCTCAGGATGAGGTTGATGGCAACACAGGCACAGGATGTGCCGATTAGTATTGCCTCGGTGGGGGGCTGACGCCGGTGCTGGCTTCGACGACCATCAGCCAGCGATTTCAGCGTTCCCTGAGCGTAGTCGAAGGGAACAGCTATATCTTCCCGCCCCTTCTCTTTATCTCTTCAACCATTATCAGCCTGCCAAGCTCATCGGGCATGCATAGGACAGATCGGCCGCCGTTTATCTTTGTCATCTGTGTTGTAAACTCAATTAGCACGGGATTATCGTCCAGCATGAATACCTCAATATTCATGCCCTGGGAAGTTACCTTCCTCACCTCTTTCAGTGTTGCCCTGCATGCATCCTGGCTCAATCCGAACATGCTTGTGGGCATTTCTACGTGAAGGTGCTCTCCCATATAATAAGCCGTGGGCTGTCCGTCGGTTATAACAAGTACACGGTTATTCCTGTTGCCGCTCCTGTGTATGAGCTTCATGCCGAGCCTCAATGCACCCTGGAGGTTCGTAAAGGGCTGATTGGAATCCCACATTGCATTGGCAAGTTCCCTGTCTTTTAATTCCTTTGCCTCGGTATTAAAGCCCACCACATGTACCTTATCGCGGGGGAACCTGGTCCTGATATAATGGTCAAGTGCAAGTGCCACTTTTTTAGCTGCTTCAAACCTGCCTCCATATGACATGGACCAGGAAAGATCAAGGAGAAGGACAACCGTGGAATTTACATACTGTTCCCTTTCGCGCACATGGAAATCATCAGGTTTAAGGTTAACAGAATTTTTATTTACCCCGCCCTTTGATATGGAGGATAAAATAGTTTTTGATAAATCCAGGTCAAACCTGTCGCCATACCGGTAAGGCCGTGAAGAATCTGGCTTCACCTCCCCCATTTGAGGAGCATTCCCCAGCTGCCTGCCGTGCCTGTCCCTTTTCATCTGCCTGTATAATTTACCGAAGGCCGTTTCCCCCAGGGAGCGCAGCCCCTTCGGAGTAAGCTCAAGCTTTCGCATGGAAGTCCTGGCAACACCATCACCTTTTAAAATTTCAGGAATCTGGAGCATTATCATAACCGACTCCGCGGCATCGTCGCCAAGGATCTCCCTGAGCATATCCATATCTATGGACTTAATATTACCGCTCATTACCTGTTCTTTGAGCTTATCAATCGATTTAAACTGGCGCATGAGCTCAAGTGCTTCATCGAAATCGAGGTATTCATCCCCGGTAAAGTATTCATGGTACTGGCTGTAGAATTCATAGAGCTCAAGAATGTCGTCCCTGCGACCCTGCCAGTATGATAACATTTCAAGGCTTTCTTCATTCATAAAGAGTTCTTTATTCAGAGCAAGAAGCTTTTCATAAAGCCCCGCCGGCAATGAATCAAATGAAGGTACATCGGGATTTCCCGTTTCCACCCGTATTTTTGATTCTTCTTCAAGTAGGTACCGGATATCATCCATTGGCCTGTCAAAGGCCTTCTCAAGGCTGTAATCCGAAAAGAGGTCATACATTTTTTCTTTCAGTTCGGTAATCATCTCTTCCAGGCCCATTACGCGAAAACTCATGCCCTTCATGTTAAAACCCTCCCATAGCATCTGGGCATAGGACATATTGGGATTCATGCCCTTCATAATGTTTTCCATGAATTTGTCGATTACGCTCTTCCGCTTGAGGCTGAAGGATTTTTGTTTACCGTCCCATTTTTTGTATTTAAAAAATTTCACCTGTAAACAACTGCCCCTTCTTTTTCTTCTTTATTGAGCAGGTTGGACTGGTGCAGCCCGTCAAGGATGAATTCAATTGCCGAAGAAACTTCTGCAGGATTTTTTATATCTGCAATTGTCTTCACACTCTTTTCCATTCCATCAATAGATTTTAACAGTTTCATATAATCCCCGGAAGGAATGGAATCGGAAATTTCTACCGCTGAACCCTTATCAAAGGAATCCAATATTGATGACATGTCCTTTCCATTAAAATATTCATCAAATACTATCTTTATTGAACGCCTGGAAAGTTCATCAATAATTTCAAATTCATCTGTAAATTCGGTTTCATATTCAACTTCCAGTTTTCCTATAATGGCCGGATATGTAGACCTTATATCGGTAATCCTGGGTACAGCCCTTTTCTCATCAAATTCCAGGTTCCTCCTGAGTGCATTACCCATAATTGCCTCCAGGCTTCTGATTGACACCCTGCAGCTCACTCCTGAAACCTGGCTGATATCGGGGCTCAACCGTGCCTGAAATGTTGTTTCCGCAAGTATTTTCTTAATAAATTCGGGGATATAGATTTCGGACCCGTTATAGTTTGGCACCCTGCTTTCCTGGTCCATAATCTGGATTTCATGTTCTCTCTTTCCGGGGAAATGAGTTCTCACCTGGACGTCAAAACGGTCTTTCAGCGGGGTTATTATCCTTCCCCTGTTGGTATAATCCTCGGGGTTGGCAGTTGCAATAATTAATATATCCAGGGGCAGCCGTACGGGAAAACCCTTTATCTGGAAATCATTCTCTTCCATAATATTAAAAAATGCAACCTGTATCTTTTCGGCCAAGTCGGGCAGTTCGTTTATTGCAAAAATACTCCTGTGTGCCCTTGGCACAAGGCCGAAGTGAATGGCAGTCTCATCGTCAAGTGTCCTTCCCTGGGAAATCTTGATTGGGTCAACCTCACCTATTAAATCTGCCGTGCTCACATCAGATGTGGCAAGCTTTTCCACCAGCCTCTTGTCCCTGGGCATATATGATATGGGGGTTTTATCACCCATTTCAGCAATTTTCTCCTTACAGTCTTCGCAAATCGGCTTAAAGGGGTCATCATTTATGGGGCATCCCGAAATTACGGGAATCTCATCATCAAGAAAATCTATCATGCTCCTTATTATCCTCGTTTTGCCCTGGCCCCGCTCACCGAGAATAATTATATTGTGCCCGCACATAATTGCATTTATCAAAGCAGGCTTAACGGTATCATCATAACCCACAATACCGGGAAACAACTCTTCACGGGCCTTTAGTTTCTTTATGAGGTTCTCCCGCATCTCCTCTCTTACAGTGGGCAGGCGTTTTACCCTGCTCTTTAGTTCGCCAAATGTTTTAACCTTTTCCAACTTTCCCTCTCCCATGAATATATATCATTTTAAATTGGGTATTCCTTTTTTGCTTTTCAGTCTAAAGTCCTGCCAATATAATTTATTATATCAGATGCCCTCATGGCCTTACCCTCGTTTTCCTTAACAAAAAGGTCTGCCGCCCTGCCATGTATAAAAACCCCAAGCCCCGCCATGTCAAGTACGGAATAATCTCTTAGCATCAATGAACCTATAATTCCCGAAAGGACATCACCCGATCCGGCTGTAGCAAGGTACGGATTTCCCGTAGTATTGATGAGGGTTTTCCCGCCCCCTGAGATAATTGTACCTGGCCCCTTTAAAACTGCAATAGAATCAACATACCCGGCAAGTTCCCGGCATGCCTTTAAGCGGTCATTTTTAATATCTTCCATCTTTTTATCCAATATCACCGAGGCCTCTTTAAAGTGAGGGGTAATTATAAACTTCACATCCCGGGGAAGTTTATTTTCTTTCAAAAAACCTGCCAAATGAAACAGGCCGTCACCATCGATAAGGGCATTTTTAATTCCCGCACCTGCCAGTTTTCCAATAATATTTTCGAAGACATCTTTTGCTGATTTGTCCCTTCCCATGCCTGGGCCGATTACAGCAGAATCATATTTCCTGCTACTGAGAAAATCGTCAACATCATCAAGGCCGGCCGTTATAAGTTCGGGTATTTTACCGGCAATAATATTCCGGGCATTACCGGTTGTGAGCAAAGAAATGAGCCCCACTCCCGTTTCCAGGGCTGCCCTGGCAGAAAGCATAATTGCCCCTTCCATACCGTCAAATCCGCCTACAAGAAGGAGATGCCCCCTTTCACCCTTGTGAGTATCCGGGTCCGGCTCATCTGTAAAACCACGGTTGAAATATGCATCATCAACAAGGTCAATTTTAAGGTCTTCCGATGAGGTTAAACTCACGGGGAATCCGATATCGGAGATTAAAACCTCTCCGGCATATTTTTTCCCGGGGTATGTTACAAGTGAAATTTTGGGAAGGCCGATTGTCACGGTAAAATCGGCATTTACAACCTCACCTTCGGGAGCTTCTCCGTTTGAAGGCAACCCGCTGGGCATATCAACTGAAACAACAATTGTAATGGAATTATTTATCTCTTTTATAAGGTCGCCTGCAATCCCTTTTACACTGCCTTTAAAACCTGTACCGAAAATTGCATCGACAGCCACATCAAAGCTGTCGATATTCAGACCTTTCAGTGTATCCCCGGTAAGCTCCCGGATTTTTATTCCACACTTACCGCAAAGTTCCATGTATATGCGGGATGTTTCAGAAACCTTATCCGTCTTTCCGGCTAATACAATTGTTACGTCAATTCCCGAATTGACCAGAAAATATGCGATGACGAAACCGTCACCTCCGTTATTACCGGTTCCGGAGAAGACTACAATATTATCCTTTCCGTCAAAGCTGCGTAATACATAATCGGCTATAGATTTTCCGGCAAAACCCATTAGAACTTCGCCGGGGATCCCCATTTCATCAATGGTAATCCTGTCAATCTCCTGCATCTCCTCAGCTCTTACAACTTTCATCACTACTCCCAGTTGAGTATTTCAATACCTTTTTTTGATACGTGATATGAAAAAAGTTTTCCCGATTTATCTCCGATAATCCTTGAATAATAGTCTTTTTTGTTCTTAATGTAGAGCAATTTATTATTTATGATATTCCCGTCAAAATTACAGATCATAAACTTGATCACTTTACTCTCATTATTCCAGAAATACATATACTTGTCATCAACAATATTAAAAAGGACATTCTTGGGGTCGGGAATATTAATTACTGTTTTTATAATCTTTTCGTCTTTAATAGAATAACTAAAGACCTTGGTATACTTCAATCTCAACCCGTGATAGAAAGCAACGGCCAGGAGGATTTTATCTCCGCTCTGATAAGTCTGTATATTTTCGATTCTTCCTTTGTATACATTGTTGTCTTCCTTTTCGGTAAAATCAATTTTACCCATGTCGGCATAAAAATCCCTCTTCCTGCCTTTAAACCTGAAAACCTTCCATGTATTAAAGGACTTGGAAATAACAAAGAGCCTTTCATTTTCATCAACATCAAGGCTTTCAATATAATAAAAGGGTATTTCCGGCTTTCCGCTCTGTCCAAGAGTATACTGCAGTTTGCCCTCTTTATCAAACACAAGGATATATGAAGGTGAGAAATACACCTGCTTTCCGTTACTTCCTTTCTTTGATTTCTGAATGAATCTATTCTGGACATAAATATTCCCGTCTTCGTCAAGGGTAAACTTACCAATAATACTGAACTTAAACTCAGAGGTCTTAACCTTTTTTCTGTCAATATTATCAGATGAGCCTATAATGAGTTCGGGCTTTCCGCTGGAATCGAGAATCTGCAGCCTTGTTAGATTATTGTCAGCAGTGCATATCCTGTCATTTAACACCCTTATATCAAAAGACAGGTTGTTAAGAGCATAGCCGTCGAACATGACACTTATGTTCCCTGCCTTGTTGCCGTTATCTATATAGGCATAGCGTTTTGAATTTAGAGAGCTAATCCTCCACTGCCCGCAGGAAAACAGCGCCATGAACAATATTATAATTATAAACCTTTTCATCTTAAATCCCGATTAATTTTTTAGTCGGCCCCGAATACAGCCGGTCACTGAGCGGAGCCGAAGTGTCGGTCACTCCACCAGCGGCCGGTCTATATAAATGCCGGCATCACTGGTTAAATATAGTGCCCTCATTGGACACCCTTCCCTTTCCTATGAATATTCCTTTAAAACATTACCTGAAATAACCAGCCTCTGGATTTCAGAAGTTCCCTCGTAAATTTCTGTAATACGGGCATCCCTGTAAAATCTCTCAACGGGGTAATCTTTAACATATCCATAACCGCCAAGTATCTGGATGGCCTTGTGAGTGACCCTTGTAGACATTTCAGAAGCAAAGAGCTTTGCCATTGCCGCATATTTTGAATACATCTGCCTCTTTTCACCGGAGCCAATCAATTGGGCTGCCTGGTAAACAAGGAGGCGTGCCGCTTCTATTTCCGTGGCCATATCGGCAATCATCCACTGGATGGCCTGGAATTTTGCTATTGGCTGGCCGAACTGCTTTCTTTCATTAGCATAAGCGGCTGCCTCATCAAGTGCGGCCTGGGCAATTCCAACTGCCTGGGCAGCAATTCCAACCCTGCCGCCGTCCAGGGTGTGCATTGAAATCTTAAAACCGTCACCCGCTTTTCCCAGAAGATTAGCTTCGGGTATTTCACAGTTATCAAAAACAAGCTCTGTCGTTGAAGACGCGCATATTCCAAGCTTGTCTTCTGTTTTACCAACACTGTAGCCCGGTGTATCAGCATTTACGACAAACATACTTAATCCCTTATGGCCTGCATCCTTATCTGTAACTGCAGATACAACGGCAACCTGCGCCACTCCGCCATTGGTGATAAAATTCTTTGTGCCATTGAGGACCCATTTTCCATCTTTCAGTTCGGCAGTGGTTTTTGTGCCGGCTGCGTCAGATCCGGCTTCGGGTTCGGTAATTCCGAAGCATCCAATCCATTCACCCGTACAGAGCTTGGGAAGAAATTCCTTTTTTATTTCATCAGAACCAAAATAATATATTGGTGACAGGCAAAGTGAATTGTGGGCAGAAACTATGACACCCGTTGATCCACATCCCCTGGATAACTCTTCTACTCCAATGGCATAGGAAATATAATCCATTCCCGAACCGTTGTATTCCTCGGGATATACAACTCCCATCATTCCCAATTCACCCAGTTTTTTAACAGGTTCTGCTGGAAATTCATGATTTTTATCCCACTCCTCAGCATTAGGCTTCAATTCATCCGTTGCAAAGGATTTACACATATCTCTTAACATTTCTTGTTCTTCTGTCAGCTTAAACTCCATTATTCACTCCTTAGAAATTTAAATATATTTTTTGGGACATTACTTTTCTAAGAGATACTTGTCAAGACAAAGTAAAAATCCCGGGTTCGTTTTTTTTATCTAATATAATACACTAAAATAACTGCTCTTCCATATATATATTTATAGTTATTCCCTGCAGATTTAATTAAATTGAGGTTTAAAATTATGAATCAATGGGGAAGTATGAATTTGGATTGCCAGTTTTTCCGAGCAGGAATTCGCCCGAAAGTACCAGGGGTAATTTCAAAAAAATTATTTTAAATTACCCCTGCAAAAGACTTCCCGTATTGGAAAATCATGTGAAATCAAAAAAACGTGGTGTAAACTTATTTCTTCTTAATTTTCACTCGCCTTACTGAAATTATAACTACGTCATCCACGGGGACATCCTTGAAATACCCCACTGTTTGTGTCTGGACAGCCCTTATTTTATCAACAACATCCATTCCGCTTATGACACGGCCGAAAACACAGTACCCGTAACCGCGGGATGTCTTGTCCCTGTGATTTAAAAAGGCATTGTTTTTCACATTTATAAAGAACTGTGATGTTGCACTGTTTATGGCATTAGTCCGGGCCATTGCAATTGTTCCACGCTCATTT
>JBHPHB010000125.1:0-9198 GCA_042569985.1 Spirochaetota bacterium
ATCACAGCAGTCATGCTGGAATTGGTCCAGGGTGAAGGGGGTATAGTTCTGGCTGATAATAGTTTTATCAATGAACTCTTTGATATTTGCAATAAGAAGAAAATACTCACCGTTGTTGACGAGGTCCAGACAGGCCTGGGAAGAACGGGCAAAGTATTTTCCTATCAGCACTATAACATTAAACCTGATATTATTACTATGGCCAAAGGCCTTGGCGGAGGCGTGCCCATAGGGGCAATACACGCAAGGGAAAACCTCATGGAATACCTGTCCGCAGGCAGCCATGGATGTACATTCGGGGGAAATCACCTTGCCTGTGCCGCGGCATCTGTTATTCTTGAAACGCTGAAGAAAGGCAAACTCCTGCTCCATGTGGATAAAGTGAGCCAGACAGTTATACAAAAATTAAATGAGATAAAAAACAAGACATCCATAATAAAGGAAATCAGGGGTATTGGCCTCCACGTGGGATTTGAATTGAAAAAACCGGGCTTTGACATGGTAAAGAAGGCTCTGAAAAAGGGACTCATTATAAACTGCACGGCAGAAAAAGTTATTAGGATCATGCCTCCCCTGAATATTCCCCTGCCGGTTGTTAAAGCGGGGATGAAAATTCTTGAAGAACTAATTATTGAAGAGGATATTTAGATGAAACCTCTTAAGCTTTACACTAAAGACATTTTAAGCATAGCAAATCTAAGCAAAGATGAAATTATTGACCTCTTTGATTTTACATTGAAGCTTAAAAGCGCATTAAAGAAAGGAAAGAACTATAACTTCCTGGCTAAAAAATCGCTGGCAATGATCTTCGAAAAGAGGTCAACAAGGACAAGGGTCTCTTTTGAGACTGGGATTACCCAGTTGGGCGGCCATGCACTCTTTCTGAGCAGTGATGATATTCAGCTTGGCCGTGGTGAAACCCTTTCGGATACGGCACAGGTACTGTCAAGGTATGTGGACGGTATTATGATAAGGACCGATTCACATGATAAAGTAGTTGAACTGGCAACAAATTCAACTATTCCAGTAATCAATGGCCTCACGGATAAATTTCATCCCTGCCAGGCACTGACTGACTATTTCACAATTTATGAAAGGGAAAGAGACCTCTCAAGTGTGAAGCTCACATATATCGGGGATGGTAATAATATGGCAAATTCACTTCTCCTGGGCGCCGCAATTCTTGGCATAGATATTTCCATTGCATGCCCCAAGAAGTACAGCCCGGATATTCAAATTGTTGAAGAAGCCTATAAATTAGCACTATTTACCGATTCCAATATTACAGTATCCCAGGACATTGATGAGTGCTGTGAAAATGCAAATTATATTTATACTGATGTCTGGGTCAGTATGGGGCAGGAAAAGGGATCTGCAAAGAAAAAGAAAGACCTGGCAAAATACAAGATAACTTCGAAGATCCTTGATAAATGCGCCAAGGACTGCAAGATCCTCCACTGTCTTCCCGCTCACAGGGGTGAAGAAATTGATGCCGATGTAATAGATTCAAAGCAATCCATTGTATTTGACCAGGCAGAAAACAGGCTCCACGTCCAAAAAGCAATTATGTGTTCTTTAATGAGGTAACATTATGAAAATTAAAAAAGTTGTACTGGCATATTCCGGCGGATTAGATACATCGATAATATTAAAATGGCTCATTGATACATATGGCTGTGAAGTTATTGCCTACGCGGCAGATGTGGGACAGGAAGAGGAATTAACAGGCCTTGAGGAAAAGGCCATTAATACGGGTGCCTCGAAGTGTTACGTTGAAGACCTCACGGAAGAGTTTGTGAGAGATTATGTATTTCCTGCAATAAAGGCCAATGCCGTATATGAAGACAGGTATCTACTGGGTACTTCACTGGCTCGCCCGGTAATCGCGAAAAAGCAGGTTGAAATTGCCATAAAGGAAGGGGCAGACGCTGTATGTCACGGGTCCACCGGCAAGGGAAATGACCAGGTGCGCTTTGAAATGGCATACAAGTCCCTGGGGCCGGAACTGAATATTGTTGCCCCCTGGAGAATATGGGACCTGGACTCAAGGTCAAAGCTCTTTGATTACGCGAAAAAGCATGATATCCCAATACCCGTTTCAAAGGATAAGCCCTACAGTATGGATAGAAACATCCTCCATATCTCATATGAAGGCGGCGTTCTGGAGGACCCCTTCCATGAGCCCCATGAAGATATGTTTCTCCTGACAAAATCACCTGAAAAGGCCCCTGATAAACCGGTATATCTTGAAATTGAATTCAAAGAGGGAGTGCCCGTTGCAGTGGATGGCAAAAAAATGGGACCCGTTGAATTAATGAAAAAGCTTAACAAAGAAGCCGGTGAAAACGGCATCGGCAGAATCGACATTGTTGAAAACAGGCTTGTGGGAATTAAATCCCGCGGTGTATACGAAACACCGGCAGGGACAATACTGCTTACGGCCCACAGGGACCTTGAATCGATAACCCTTGATAGAGATACCCAGCACCTTAAGGACAGGTTATCCGGTGAATACGCCATACTGGTATATAACGGGCTCTGGTTTTCCAAGAAAAGAGAGTCTCTGGACGCATTTATAAATGAAACTCAAAAAAGTGTAACAGGAACAGTTAGGGTGAAACTTTACAAGGGAAATTGCATTGTAACCGGAAGAAAGTCTCCTCTCTCCCTATATAGTGAAGATATTGCCACTTTTGACGCAAGTGAAATGTATGACCAAAAAGACGCATCCGGTTTTATGAATATATTCGGCCTCCCATCCAAGGTTGAGGCACTATTAAGGAAAGGCAAGAAATAACATTTTTTACACCCTTAGTTATATATTTCAACATTGTCCCTGAAAAATGCCATAAATCACCCAATTATAGTTATGGTTGAACTAATTTAATTTAAATTCTACTGGACATATCAGTATTTATATGGTATAAATGGTGCTGAAAATAAAAAGTTAAGCAATTTCCAATTAATCATTTTATACTGTTATTGAATAAATATCGGTTTTAATCATAAAGAAAATTTCAGAGAGACGGCATAATGAATGAAGGTGATAGAAGGCTAATTTCCGGATTTATATTTGATATTCTCGAAAGCTGTAAAGTCCCTTTAAATACTGATAAATACATGGAGTTTTCAATAAACTGGGAAGTAAAAAAGACATCAGATAATGAAGGTTTAAATATTCAATCTAAAAAATCAAATGATTTTGAAATAGAAAATATCAACTCCCTTCTGATAAAAAATCTTGAGATTATTATTGACGGGGAGAGGGTTAAATCAGAATAAAGGGTAAGTAGAGTAAATTTACTGGTTTGTTTTTAAAATTTTCTGCTTTACAAAAATGGCGCGAAAATTAATATACAAACAAATTTCTCACTCTTTTTATAAAACTAGGAGATTCTAATGAATATAGGATTCAGAGATACTGGGAAGCATAAAATAATTGAAGTTCACGGCGAAGTTGACCTGTATAATGTAAGTGAGCTTAAAAAAGCTCTTTTCAGTATAACGGACGGCACAAATCCGAGTGTAGTTGTAGATATGAAAAATGTCAATTATATGGATTCTTCCGGAATTGGCGCCCTTGTGGCAGGCCAAAAAAAGATGAGAACTCACAACGGGAAATTTGCCCTGATAAATATTCATGAAGATGTACTTAATATATTAAAACTGGCAACCCTTGACAGATTCTTCACAATTTACGATACCGAAGAAGACCTGGTATAGAAAACCTAGGAATCTCTTTTTACAACCAATGCCGTTTCATCATCATGGGGCGGTTCGTCACCCTTAAATTTATCAACCTCGTCCACAAGCAGGTCCACAAATTCTTTCGCATTTAAATCATGGTGATTCATCATAAGCTCCTGGACCCTTTTTATTCCAAATTCTTCCTTCGCGGCATTCCTCATTTCGGTTACACCGTCAGTATACATGACCACCATATCACCGGGATTAAGCTTTACCTTTGCCTGGTTATAATCTATATCCTCCATAATCCCTATTGGTACACCCTCAAGCATGGTGTTACTGCAGGCATCAAGTGATGCCCTGTATAGGAAAAGGGGGCCATGGCCGGCATTGGAAAAAGCCAGTTCCTGGGTTTTCCTGTTATATATCAGGAAAAAGAGTGTGGCAAATTTATCAATGGCAAAATCTGCACTGAGAGAATCATTGATTGCCTTTACAACACTGGCACAATCAACATCCTTTCTTGAGATGTAGGATGTAAAAACTGTACGTATCATAACCATTACCAGCGAAGCAGGAACACCTTTACCGGAAACATCACTTATGAGGGCACCCACCCTGTCTTCATCAATATCGATATAGTCAAAATAATCACCGCCAACGCCCTTTGCGGCCCTGGTAAATCCTTTAATTTGAATGCCACCCTTATCGTAATAACCCATGGGGTTGAGGCCTTCCTGGATATCCTTTGCCATCTCCAGCTGTTCTTCCATTAACCTTGATTCGATTTCCTTGTTCTTTGCCTCCTTGATCATGGCAGTCATCTGGTTAAATTCATTTGCCAGTTTACCCAGCTCATCACTGCTTTTAATATCAATTTTATAGTCAAGGTCTCCCGTACCTATAACCGTTGCCCCGTGTGAAAGCTTCTTTATGGGTTTAATTATTATGCTAGTGAGAATAACAGTACCAACAATTGAGATGGCGAGAAAAATGAGGGATATAAAAATTATGATCCTAACCATGTTTGCCACTTCTTCGCGGATGATTATATCGGATAAACCAATGATAACGGTTCCAATCTTCTTTTTGTTTAATTTATTAATTACCGGTTTGGAAAAATCGTATATAACCCCGTCCTTATCTTTTGGGTCGGGATAATCGGTTATTATTATTCCCGCCTCATTCCCTTTGTTTTTACTCCGCTCTACTGAATCATTCAAAACTTCGTTGGTTTTAAATGATTTTCTTTTATCAAAGTTTTGAATGATCATGTTATCTTTATTGAGAATATATGCATAATTAATATATGTTATTTTCTTAAGGTTATTGATCGCCTCCACAAGGGCAAGCTCATCAACGCCGATGGAGTTTTGCGCCGTATTGGACAGGTGGATAATCTCTCTCTCAATGGATTGAAATATCTGCTCTTTTAAAAGCTGGCTCTCCCTGCGGATAAAATAACCGGTAATGGTCATAATTATAACCGAAACAAGGGCAAGTATTGCCAGGGAAAACTTTATCCTGATACCGAACTTTACGCCGGGCCCTTTCTTTTCTTTTGCAGCTTCTTCTGTAGATTTTTCAGCCTGCCCTTCGGCTGGCTGGACATCAGTATTTTTTTCTTTATCATCATCCATAATAAAATTCCCTGTTTTTTTATGACCTTACTGTTGTTCTAGATTTATCTGCTCAAAAATGCAAGACATTTTCTAATATTGTTCCTGGCTTTTACATGGCCCGGATCGATTGCAAGTACCCTCCTCCACGACTGGATGGCCCTTTTAAAATTATTGTTGGTATAATAGCTTATGCCGCGGTAATAATAGCGGTTTAATTTTTGCTGTTGACTGGCATTAAGCCTTTTCCTTGTGACCCTCACACCGCCCCTTCCGATTCTCAACTGGGACTGTATCTTGTTCATGCTTATGACAGCTTTTGTATTATTGGGGTCTCTCTTTACTATCCATGTAAAATCATTTAATGCCTTACGTATATTACTTCTCCCCCCTCTCTTATAAAACCCCATGGCCCTTCTGTATCTTATATTGATGGCAGTCCTGTCCACGGGAGACAATACTCCGGAAGACTTGCGCATTCCCCTTGTGGAGCGCGCTATGAGACCGTCTATACCGGGATAGTTGGCAGAAATAGATTTGATCAGTTCAAACTTCTTTTTTGCCGCACTGTATTTTTTCTTTTTTAACAGGCCCCTTCCCTCTTTGACTATCCTTTCTGAAAATTTCCGATAGGCCTTCGGATTCAGTTTCAATTCACATTTTAAAATATACTCCGTGGCAATTTTATTTTGGGGGAAGAGCTTTAATATGTCATCCCACTTACTTTTTGACTTGGCATATTCCCCCTTTTCAAAAAGCTTTTTTCCTGAAAACATCAAGACACTTACAATATTATAATATGGGGAATCCCTGTCTACCCTCTCCTCCTCAACCTGGCTCTGCGCATCCTTGGCCCTGACAATATACTGCTTTGCAAGTTTATTATCGGGGTCAAGGGAAATTGTAATTTCGAAGGCCCTGATGGCCTCTTTATACCTGCCGTCGGAAAGTGCAATGAGCCCCTCCTGGAATTCCCTGTTTATTTTCCGTAATTTTCTTTCATTGTTTCTTCTAACAAAATCCTTTCTCAACCTTCCGATACTCTTTAACCTCTGTTTGGCATCCTTGTATCCCTCGATAAGGGCAAGGCAGCTCTCAAAATCCTCCGTGGCCAGTTTAAATTTATTCTCCCTTATATGCTTAATACCGGACTTGTAAAATTCTTCTGCCTGCAGCCTTGTGACTTCAAAGTTTCTTATTTTATCAAGCTTCTCATCAATCTCTTCAATAAAGTCCCTTGCTTCCCTGTTATCGGGATCGATCTCCTTGACCTGTTTAAATTCAATCTTTGCCAGCTTATATTTTTTTTCCTTAAAAAGTTTTTTACCGTCAAAAATGAAATTACGTATCCTTTCATACTTCAGCCTGTTCTCAATAGCCAGGATGCATTTTCTTTTACCCTCCTGCGCTTCCTTATCCAGTGGAACCAATCCCAGTATTTCCTGCCAGTAATCCTTTCCATCCTTATATTTTTCCTCATCCATTGCCTTTTTTGCCAGTACCTTTAAGGCCTTCACCTTTCTTTTCAATGCCCTGGAAAGCCTGTTCTTCTCCTCTTCTGCCTTAACCTGCTCGTCAAGGTACTTCATATCGTCCCTGAGGAGACGCATTTCCGGGTCCTTTGGGTCAATCCTGTAAGCTATTACAAAATTCTTCAATGCCTTGCCGGTCCTCTTACGGCTTTTTTTAATACTCTTTGATACCTGCCTGTCCGACATTTTATCTTCAGATTTTTTCAGCTTTTCCAACTGTTTCTTGGCAATCTTCGCGTATATCTTAGCCCGCTGAAGTGCCAGGTCCTTCTTCTGCTTTATCTCGTATATCCTCTCAATTTTCTTCTGAATCTCTTCATTATTCGGGTCAAGTGACAGTACATTTAACCATATGCCAATGGCTTTACTGAACTCCCTGTTTTGAAAATGTTTTTCAGCATTTCTATCCATCTCCTTAATACTTTGAGACTGCACCTGGAGAGTGAAAAATACACAGAGAAAAATCGTTATGATATTAATTATAAGTTTTGATGTTTTCATTTTTCAAGTAAGGTTTAGTTTGATTATAACCTTTCCATATATATTAAATCTTTTCACCGTACTATATACTAATAAATTCGTACAATATTGTCAATAATTGTTGCATTATATTTATTTTTGATGCTAAACACGGGAAAAACCGGGGAAAAAACAATGTTTTTAGGAATATGTACAATTTTTAAAGTGTATAATGTTTGCCCCCCCCGGAGGGGGGGGCCCAGTGAAGGTCATGTTTGATTATTTATGTAATTACAATTAGATTTATATGTCATTTAAAAAATTCTTGATTTGTGGGATAGTTATCGGTAAAAATGATATATCACTGCGGGTGTAATTCAGCGGTAGAATGTCAGCTTCCCAAGCTGAACGTCGCGGGTTCGATTCCCGTCACCCGCTAAGGTTGCTTCATATGTTGCCCTGTATTGCTGTGTAATGGGATGTATTGCTACACAGGGCATTCTTATTGTTCAGAAAAATAAACAAAACAACTTTAAAATTAAGCGGTTATAAATACCGGCGTTGCAATATGTTTGGATATATTGTTTCTACCACAAAAGCTTGTGGTAGATTTGCGGTAATTGCTCTATGAAACCTTCCTGCATCTTTTGATAAGCATTCCCATTTCTTTTGAAGTGATAATCCCCTTTCTAATAAAATATTCTCCAATTAGCTGCTGATAAGCTTAATTGCAAGAAGACTGTTATTTAAGGCCGCCAAGGACGGTATTCATAAAATCTATTGTTTTCGAAATGAATTGATTGTGCTGTTCTTCACGAGTTATATCTGCTTCGAAGTCTCCGTCCTGACCACCATAATATCCGAATTGAGAATGATTTCCCCCAACTATGGCTTCATACTGTGTACTGGCTGGAAGGCTTGATACTGAACTTATACCAAGAATTTCTTCAACTGTTGATAACCCATCTTTAGTCCCATAGATTGATAAGACAGCTGTTGTATTATTTTCTGAAATGTCAATGCTAGGAGTACAGTATGTGCCCCATAGTATTAAGCCCAAAACTTCATCTGTGTGAATAGATGAGTTATCAGAATTTTTGATATACATTATTGATCCAACTCCTCCCAATGAATGGCCTGCCATAAACCAATTGTCAATTGTATCATTATTTTCACTTATTACTTTATCCGCTCTGGTAATTCCTGTAAAAGCAATCATTCCCTTCATTGGAACAATAAATACCTTGAATCCCGTTTTTGCTATTGTCTGTGCGGCAACCGCATATGCACGTGGATCAATAGAGCCACCGGGATATATAATCAAGCCTGAATTAACAGAGCTAACCAGTGTACTGTTATTTGACGTAAACATAATAGTTCCATTGCTTTCTATTATGCTTGTGAGACATGGAACTATTTCTCCTTCATAAGTTGCTTCGTCTAAACATTCAGGTGTTACATTGACATCTGAACTGGATTGCATAGCTGTAATGGCTTCGTCCATGAGGTCAAACCATCCTTGACTTTTATCATTATTGCATCCTGTATTTCCAATTGAAATTATAATTAGTAGTACTAAAATAATAAGTGTTTTCAATTTTAACATCATATAAAAAATCCATTCCTTTATCTATTTGTTTATTTTTTCGATTTTCCTCTATGTACTGAAGATACTATCCTATGAAAAAATACCGATATTCAGCTATTTCCCATGGAGAAAAGCATAATAGCAGACAAAATTAAAGTAATTATCAATTACTGTTAGAATTCACTCCATAGAATATATCCAAAACCATCGAGGTATAGTATTGTTGTAATGTCAACTGAAGTTCGTCCGGTGGTCCGAATTTTCTGTATAATTTCTATCATAAGTATTCTCTCCGGATTTGTTAGATTTATTA
>JBHPHB010000126.1:0-9037 GCA_042569985.1 Spirochaetota bacterium
AAGATTGCCTGGATACTGAAAAATCTTGAACTGGAGCATGGAAAGGTAAGAAATTTTGATGATGCAGTTGCTGCTGCAGGCGGAGTGGATGTTAATGAAATTGATCCATCAACAATGGAATCTAAACTTGTGAAAAACTTATATTTCACCGGAGAGCTGCTCGATATTGATGGAGACAGTGGAGGATATAATCTCCAATTTGCATGGAGTACCGGTGCAATTGCAGGTAAGGCCCAGTAATTTAAACAGTTTGAAATAATCCTGGCTCCGCCAAATTCAAAGCTTAGGGATGGAATTGATAATTTAGTTAATCACCTGGTGGAAAAGATTGAGAAAAAGAAATCCTAGCATTTCATAATAAACGGTGAAGAAAGGCAATGGAAAAAAATATTAATTATCCCACAGAAATTATATTTAAATCAGTTTTCAGAAGCAGTTCTGATACCATGGGTAATATAAAAAAAGTACTGGACAGGCGGGGGATCCAGGGTGAAGTTACAGGCCGTCCAAGCCGTAATGGCACATTTATCTCATATACAATAACCGCTGTATTCCCATCTAATGAAACCCTTAATGAAACCTGCACCAGCATTTCCTCATTAAATGGATTTATGACAATGTTTTGATAATTCCATCCCCTTTAGTTGCACTTACTTCAAATATATTAAGATTTGGATTTACAGATTTTAAGTTTACAAAAAGCTCATCCATACTATAATCAAGATAAGGTAGTAAATCTATTTTGTTAAGAATCAAAGTATGTGAGGTGTGAAATGCCAGCGGATATTTTGCAGGTTTATCTTCACCTTCAGTAACACTGAGGACAACAACCCTTTCATCATCTCCAAGTTCGAATTCAGCCGGGCAAACAAGGTTGCCCACATTTTCGATTATAATAAAGTCAAGATTATCAAGGTCAAAGGAGTCAAAACATTTCAGTATCCAGGAGCTTTCAAGATGGCAGTCTCCTCCAAACCTTTCAGTTTCAATCTGTACTATTGGAATATTGTGCTTAACCAGTCTCTCAGCATCTTTTGTTGTTTTTATATCGCCCTCAATAACTGCAATGTTGTATTTATCTTTTAACCGGGAAAGTATGACATCTGTTAGTGTTGTCTTCCCTGAACCTGGTGAGCTCATTATATCTATCATGTAGACTTTTTTGTCCTTTAGCAGGGTTTTTACCTCAGAAGCCATTTCCTTATTGGACTCCATGATGTCTTTTAAAATTTTAATTTCCATTTAAAACTCCAATAATGTTATTTGTTTTTAAAATTCAATATTCTATTAATTAATCTTTTACATGCAGGAATTTTACCTTTTGTAATGGTGAAATTTTCAAAATATGTTTTATAAACTACAGGTTCTTTATTGTTAACTGTTGATGATTTATAAGTATCTTTACAGGTAGTTTTAATATAATGATTGTCTCTGTTTTTTATGAGCTCATATATTCCGAATTGAGATCTTCCCCCAACATGGTAAATGAGAATGGCCTTTTCGCCAGCCTCCATGTTTTTTGAAACTTGAGATAACATTTTTTGAAATTGAGATTTAGTTGTATAGATCTTTTCTATGGCATTGCTTAAAAAAACAACTATTGTATTCTTTTTTGATAATTTGATAAAGTTTCCCGAGTGAAGTCCTGCAAGGTTAAGTTGGATTCTCTTTAAATATTTGATATTTTTCTGAAATTTGAGAAGATGATTTTTACATAAAGAGTGTTGGTGTCTCTGGCAAAGTGAATCAATTGGCGTTTTGTTTTTGAGTTTATATCTTTCTGAATGAGCTATCCATTTTAGAGTAAGTTGTGAAATCACTGAATCCAGGTTTTTCAAGCTGCTGAACCTGTTATTTCTATATAAGGATATTAACTGGTCATGGCCTTCCAGTATTCTCCAGTCTATGTCGAGCATTGTAAGTGAGGAGCATTTTAATTCATTGTGCATTATATATGGCTGAAGGAACCCCACACTGTAACAATCAAAACTGTTATTATTATATAATTTTTTAACAAGCCTGAAGTCTATATCTGGCCGGGAATCGTTGAGTACGAAAAAATTCCAGCACCCGGCAACAAGGCTTAAGAAAGAACTTTTATAAACCTTATTTTGGAAGTTTTTTGACAACTTTGGATTGATGAATATAGCTGCATTTGTTAAGTTGAATTTCTTGTATCTGTAGATCATGCTGCATAATTCATTGCCATGTTCATTCATTTTTGAAAAGAGGGTCCGTATCTCTTTATCCAGGTATAAATTTTTTTTTATTAGAGAAAAAAGATCCCTGTGTTCTTTTGAAATGTTCAGGATTAAATTTGGTGTGTCCTTTTTAACATCAAAAGAGTTTACTTTACTGCAGTATAATAAATAAAGCAATGGTAAAATTATAAGAAGTATGAAAAGTATAATTTTTTTCAATGTATATTCCGGATTGATGATTATATTAAATTTTAATTTCTTTGATTTTTTCGTCAAGTAAATATGTTAATAATATGAATTGTGAATATTATATGTTTATATTCAAACTTAATATAGTCATAAATCATACTTGACATTGACAATAATTATATCTAGAATTTAATAATAATAATAATAATGATGAAGGGAGTAGTAGTATATGAAAGTCATAGCTTTTAACGGTAGTCCCAGGAAGGGAGGCAACACATCAATACTGATAAAAGAGGTATTGAAACCAATTAAAAAACAGGGAATAGAAACAGAAACTATTCAGGTTGGCGGGAAGAATGTCAGGGGGTGTATTGCATGCTATAAATGCGTTGAGAATAAGGATAATGAATGTTCTGTAAAGAATGATATAATAAACGACTGTATAAAAAAGGTAATTGAAAGTGATGCAATAATTTTAGGCTCTCCCTGTTATTTTACAAATGTTACTTCTGAGCTAAAAGCACTTATTGACAGGTTAGGACTAGTTTCAATTGCCAACGGCGGTTTTTTGCGAAGAAAAGTAGGGGCTGCAGTTGTAGCTGTCAGGCGAGGCGGCGCAATACATGCTTTTGACTCAATAAATCATCTATTTCAGATGACCGAAATGTTTGTCGTAGGATCAACCTATTGGAATTTTGCCTTGGGCCGAAATCCTGGTGAAGTTTCCAGTGATGAAGAGGGGATAAAGAATATGAATAATCTTGGTGAAAATATTGCATGGTTATTAAAAAAAATTAATTCGTAGAATTCCTTAAGCAAGATTAAATACAGAAATATATTAACCTGCAGGATAATATAATGGCAATACATGATATAACTTTAACTATCTCAAAGGATCTTCCCATCTGGCCCGGAGATCCTGCCGTGGAGATTATACAAAAAAAATCTATCCGTGATGGCGACGGCTGTAATGTGTCAAAAATTGTGATAGGTGCACATAGCGGGACGCATGTTGATGCTCCCTATCATTTTCTGGAAAATGGATACACAATAGATAACGTAAGATTAGAAGACCTTATTGGGCCATGTTCCGTAATTGAACTCGGTGTTGAACAGAGTATTGAGAAGGATGACCTTGCTGATATTGATATTGTTGAGAATGGAAGGATCCTTTTTAAGACAAAGAATTCAGAGTTTTGGGAAAAGGGAGTAAAGGACTTTAAGAAAAACTATATTTTCCTGGGTGAAAGCGGAGCGGATTATCTTGCTGATAAAAATATTAGCGTTGTTGGCATAGACTATTTGTCAATTGAGGGATTTTTTTCTGATAACAATAATTCTGTACATAAAAGGTTGCTTGAAAAAGAGATAATCATAATTGAAGGATTAAATTTATTCGGAATAATTCCAGGTGATTATGAATTGATATGCCTGCCGCTAAATATTCAGGGAGCAGAAGGAGCCCCTGCGAGAGTGATCCTCAGGGATATTGATTTAAGTTAATAAACCTTGGCTTCTGAAGGTGTTTTTCTTTTTTTAATATTATTTTTTACGTTAAGCAACTCATCTTTTATGTTTTTTGTTACAATTTCAACTACGCTGGGAATACCATTTTCATGAAACATCTCTTCGGAAAGGGTTTTTGCATTCCTTTTATAGGTTTCATTATTGATCAGTTCATTAATTGCTTTGGTTAATTTATGTTCATTGATTTTTTTTGGTGCAACAGGAACTGGACCCAGTCCCAGGCTGTGTATCCGGTGGCCCCAGAAGAACTGGTCTGCAATTTGCGGCATAATGAATTGTGGTATGCCTGCACGGGCTGCTGTGTGTGTTGTTCCGCTTCCCCCGTGGTGCACTATCCCGGCCAGATGGGGAAAGAGTGTACCGTGGTGTGTATCATTAACCTGAAAAATATTATGGGGAAGTGAAGTATTGCCCAGGCCCGTCCATCCGCTTCCAAGTATAATGCGGCATCCTGTCGATGAAACTGATTTTAGTATCAACCTGGTAAAGGCATCAGCATCTTTTACAGATACACTTCCAAAACCAATATAAATAGGGGGTGGTCCGCCATTAATAAAATTCAAGAGTTCCCTATCAAGTTCTCCATTAATATCGCCATAACAATAGCCTGAATAATCATACATGTAATTATTGTTCCAGCTCTTACATGGGGGTGCAAGAATCTCATTTAATGTTAAAATTGTATGGCTATTTTCAGTAAAATATTTGCCAACTGACCCTATTTGCCTCATGCCAAGTTTAATCCTTTTTTGATTAAGGAATCTTTTAAAAAAAAGGCCGGTTAACCCGTTGATAACATGCCACATCCCCCTGTTGGCCAGGGGAGGGAGTTTTTGCCAGGGAATTAATGGAGGTGGGTGATAACCGGGGAGGACAGGCGTATAGGCAATTCTGAAATGAGGAATGTTTCTGTATTCTGCAACAGTTGGTGCTGCAATTTCATTAACACTTGTTATCATTACATCAGCATCTTTGGTTTCCTGGAGCATATATTCAAATTGGTCTTCAATTGATTTTGAAAACCAGTTAAGTGCCCTTTTTAAAGCTTTTAGACCACTTTCCATATTCTGCATTTCATTTTCAATATCTTCAGAATAGAATGTTGTTTTTAATCCTCTTTTTCCGGTTATTTCTTCAAATAGTTTTGGGACGCAAATAGAGACATGGTGATTATCTTTAAAAAATTCAGCTGCAATTTCAATTATGGGATTAACGTCACCTCTCGAGCCCCTGCTTGATAAAACTATTTTCATCTGTATATTATCCTTTAAATTACCTGCTTTAATAATTCTCTATTGCTTCAATATCAATTTCCGGAAGCTCAAAGTTTTCAATTCGGTGCTTTTTAAATTCTCTATAGGCCATGGGAATTCTAAATAGCAGGGCCCTGGGGCTGAATTTCATCGATGACATGACCCAGCATCCATGGGTACACCAGCAGTTTGCACGTTTTCCGCCGCCCACTTCATAAATTTCTTTTTTCATTGCATCAGAGTAAAGTGCCGCACTGAGATTGAAATTATAGTCCTGCAGCCTGCCAATTGGAGGGCGCATTTCGCATGACCTGAAAGCGCCATTATGGTCTATAACGATGGTTGTTTTTCCTGCAGTACAGGCCATACCCCAGTGGCTGGGACCGGTAAAATTTGCGTCCTGAAGTTTGTTTACGAATTTTATAAATCCATGAAAGAACATTTTTGCAAACCAATTTTTAAGGCCTTTGAAATCCTTAAATAAATTATCCGCCTGTTTGCCAATTAGAGGTGTTAGTTTTATTCTCAGTGCTTTTAGCTCGTCAGGTGTAATGCGTTTAGTATCCGGATCGCGGGGATCTCCACGGACAACTTCAAAGAAGTGTGTTGCGATAAGATCCTTTTTTAAAAGATATACTCCAAGGTCAAAGAGGTCATCATAGCCTTCGGGTGTTATAACAGTAGCCACATTTATCAATAATTTTGGATTATCGCCAAATTTTTCTTTTATCAGCTCCATAGAAGCAATTGTTTTTTTGAAGTTTCCCGGGACTCCCCTGTTAGTATCGTGAGTTTTGCCGAGACCGTCAAGGGAGAAGTTAAGATGGATTGTTAGTTCGGGGCACTGTTTTAATAACTGTGAAACCATGATATCAATTTTCTTTGTAAGGAGCCCGTTTGTCGGGAGGTTAATTACACGGACATTATTATTATCGTAGAACATCTTTATAATTTCGACTAATTCGTTGCGCATAAAGGGTTCACCGCCAGATAGCCAGAGTTTATCAAACTTTGGTGATGTCTGTGAGATTTTTTTTATCTCTTCAAATGTCATATCATCATCGCTATTTAGTTCATCATGATAAAAACATGTACGGCATTTTGAATTACAACGGGATGTAACAAATAGAAAAAGCCCTTCCAGTTTTTTAAAACGTATTATTTTATTTAGAAGGCTTTCGCCCATGTGAAGGTCTTCTCTCTGTTCGGTGATGTCGGTGGTATTATTGTCATATAACATGGAAGGTCTTGAAATTGTGCCAGATGTATTATTGCCCGCTCCCATAGAATTCTCCTTAATTGAATATATTGGAATAGAATTTTTTAGAATAATAGAATTTATTTATTATCTAAAAATTTGTCAATTAGTAATGAGGTATTATTTTCGGATGGAGTGAAGAAAACTCTTTTAAATAAAAATAGTTTCCATGAAGAGTGGCGGTTTTGTCCAATTATTATCACGTTTTTTCGAGAGGTGTATACTTCTCAAGAAAGGTTTTTTTCCTGGTGCCGAAAAGAATCGTAAGTTTTGTATTATCACCCTTTCCTTCAATTTTGACTATTCTGCCCTGACCGTATTTTGGATGGATTACCCGTTCCTTAACTGAGAATTTTGAAGCGCTGTTGTTGCTTAAGTCAACAGCATATGAGCTTTCATCAGGAATAGTCTGGTCAATATTATCAAAGTCCTGGTTATCATCGAAAACTTTTTCTCTTACGAAATTCTTTCTATTTCCCCTGAAGGGAGTATAACTTTCACTGTAGTATGATTTGCACTCAATGATGTCCTCAGGGATCTCAGAAATAAACCGTGAAGGTGATTTATAGTCAACCTCTCCGCCGAATGACCTTTTCATTTCGGCATTTGTAATGTATAGCATTTCCTGGGCCCTTGTTATGCCCACATAGCATAGTCGTCTTTCTTCTTCAATTTCATCTTCGCTGTCCATTGAAAAGACATGGGGAAAAGTTTTCTCCTCCATGCCTGTGAGAAAAACAACGGGAAACTCCAGGCCCTTTGCATTATGGACTGTCATCAGGGTAACAAGGTTATCCCTGACTTCAAAATTCTTTTCAGGATTTTCCTCCGCTGTGTAAAGTGATATTTCCTGTAAAAATTGGTCAAGTGTGGCCTCTGGATTTGCTATTTCGTAGTCCTCAATACTATTGATAAGCTGGTCAATATTTTCAAGACGGGAAGTGCTTTCAATTGAATTCTCTTCCTTTAGATTTCTCCTGTATCCGGAAGAATCGATTATATCATTTACAAATTTTGATAATTTAAGATTTTTTGGAATATCCTGAATGGCATATCTTGCATCATTTATAATTTTTTTAAATTGAGAAATTCCCTTTGGAATCTTGCCTGTGAGAAATTCCCTGTTAATTATATCCCATTGCGGCAACTGCTTGATTTGAGATGCTTCCTCAATTTTTTTTAAAGTGGCTTTCCCTATTCCCCGTGAAGGTGTATTTATTATCCTCACCATGGAAACAGCATCCAGGGGATTTATGATAAATCGCAGGTATGCAATTATATCCTTAACTTCTTTTCTTTCATAAAATTTAAGCCCCCCCACAACCTTATAAGGGATGCCTTCAATTCTTAACCTATCCTCAAAAACCCTTGATTGGGCATTGGTCCTGTAAAATATGGAAAAGTCATTGTTCTTATAACCATGGTTAAGCTTATAGCTGATAATAGTATTAACAACATATTCAGCTTCACCATATTCATTATTGGTCTGGCACCAAATTGGCAGCTCACCATCCCCTTTTATGGCAATAAGGTTTTTTTCTTTTCGATTGATATTATTTTTTATAACCGATGTTGCTGCTTTGAGTATCGGTTCTGTTGACCTGTAATTCTCCTGAAGTGTAATAACCTTTGTATCAGGATAATCCTTTTCGAAATTGAGGATATTACGAATGTCTGCGCCCCTCCAGGAATAAATCGATTGGTCATCATCTCCAACAACACAAATATTTTTACTCTCTGAAGAGAGATATTTTGTTATGAGATATTGTGCATAATTAGTATCTTGATATTCATCTACCATGTAATAATGCCATCTGCTTTGAAGTTCCCGTAAAGCAGGTTGTGATTCTCGCAGGAGCTTAACGGTTTTAATCAAGAGGTCGTTAAAATCAAGGGCATTTAATTCTTTTAGCTTTTCACCGTACTTTTTATATAGTTCAACAAAATCAAAAGGGAAGTGATCAGGTAAAAGCAGGCTTAGATCTGACCCCTCAATCAAATCTGCCCTGTCTTTAACCTCAGAAATTCTTCCGGCGATCATTGAGGGTTTATATTTTTTTGGATCAATTCTTAAATCCAGGAGGATATTTTTTATTACTGTTTCCTGGTCTTTTTGGTCATATATTGAGAATGTGTTTGGTATGCCGATTATATCGCCATATCTTCTCAAAATATAAACTGATGCAGAATGGAATGTCCTGATAAAAATTGAATTGCCCTGGGGGCCAATCATATTTATAATACGCTTTTTCATTTCCTCACAGGCTTTATTTGTAAATGTTACTGCAAAAATTCTGTAAGGAGAGATGTTGTTTTCTTTAATAAGGTATGCTATCCTGTGAGTAATTACCCTTGTCTTTCCCGAACCGGCCCCGGCAAGTATTAATAGCGGGCCGTCTGCCTGTAGAACAGCATTTTTCTGATTTTCATTGAGATTTTTAAGTATTTCCATTACTCTTAATCAATTTGTAATAATTATTAGTGAATAAAATCATGCAGCTTGATACAGTAAAAAGAAGATATCCATGTTCAGTGCATAAATTGCTAAAAGTACTTTTTAATTTATCAAAATTATTGACAAGTATTTTAAATAAATTATTTATGTATTT
>JBHPHB010000127.1:0-8960 GCA_042569985.1 Spirochaetota bacterium
CATTATTATTAATGTTTTAGAGTATAATTGTACAAGCAATAAGTAAATAGTATTTAGTTTCATTATAAAACTCTAGCTATTTAGCAAATCACATATTATTTCAAGATACTTCATTGCATTAAATAATTCTATATTTAAAGAGGTTTTTAAAATGACAAATGCCAGGGTATTGAAAATTTTTATTATATTTATCGTTTTACTGGGCTGCAAATCCTTAACCTATAACAAAAGCGATTACAAGAAGGTTGGAGAAGGCGCAGAATTAAGTGGTGCCAATCTTCAGGGAGCAGATTTACGTGGAGTTAACCTGAAAAATGCCATCCTAAGCCTGGCAAACCTCAACAGTGTAAACTTAAATAATGCAAATCTTGAAATGTCAAAATTAAACCATGCCAAGATGGACAATTCCCATCTGAAGAACACCATACTGATAAGGTCCAACCTCACCGGAACTAAACTCAATAACGCAGATATGAGAAGGGCAAACCTAAGCTTCTCCATACTTTCAGGTGCCGACCTTAGAGGTGCAAATTTATCTGAAGCCAATTTAAAAGGAGCCATTATAAACGGTTCAAGGCTTTATGGAGCAAACCTTAGCGGTGCGGATCTCAGCAGGACAAAGCTTATCAGAACAATTTTAATGAGGGCAAACCTTAAGAATGCAAATCTTAACGGAGCAGATTTATCATTTTCGGACCTCAGCGGAGCTAATCTTAAAAATGCAAACCTGAAAAATACTAATATGAAAAATGCTAACCTCTTCGGTGCTGACTTGAGAAATTCAAATCTTGATAAAACAAATTTAAAAGGAGCCAAACTATATTTTGCAAACCTGCGTAATGTAAAATTAAATAGCACAAACCTGAAAAATGCTCTACTCAACAATGCTGATTTAAGCAACACTGACTTAAGCAATAGAAATTTCAGCAGCATGAACTTTAACGGCGCCATTCTTTTTAAGGTAAACTTGAGAGGTTCAGTTCTTACAAAAACAAAATTGAGGGTAACTGACCTGAGATACGCAAATCTTATAAACGCTAAACTGGACAATGCGGACCTGGAAAAAGCAAAACTGGATAAAGCGATGCTCGACAAAGCAAACCTGAGAAATGCAAAACTCATCAAGGTTAAAATGAATAATGCCAAACTTACAGATGCAATTTTAACCGGTGCAGACCTCAGTCATGCAGATTTAGATGGCAGTGATTTCCGCGGAGCCATAATGATTAACGTAAATCTTGACAAGGCAGTTCTCAGCAAAATAAAACTTAGGGGAGCAAACTTAAATGGTGCAAAGATAAACAGGAAATACAAAAGCTTTATTACCGGCAAAGATCTTACGGGAAGAAAAGTAATATGGATCGATTAAGGGTTTCGAAACTCCTCAATTGTTTTCCCGCGAATACATTCAGCTAACTCCCAAACATAATCATATATGTGCAGTCCCTTTGATGAAGCGATTATCTCTCCGTCCTCAACTCCAATCTCTGCCGCGATATATTCTTTCATCATTTGAATAGCGGCTAAGTTAGCAGGAAAACCTCCCCAGAGATCCCAGGAACGAAAATAAATAATAAAATGAAGCTTCCCATCCTGTATCCTCGTATCAATAGACCTGAGACAGGGCGGATCCAAAAGAAGCATATCCGTTGGATGAGCTACCTGCATAACCATCTGGTTGTTTCTGAATCCCCTGTTCTTATAGGTCCATATCAGTAATTCCATCTGGTTAAGATATATTTTGTTATCTTCTTTTATTACTATTGCATCATTATTCCATACTTCTTCTTCCTGTAATAGAATATCCTTATATTCAGAACTATTATAACTGTCTTTATCTCCAAATGGTATCTCGTATTTGCAAATTCTCTGCCCATAGGTATATGACTCTCCGGGCTTTAGCTCACCCGTCATTATATACGGTAAATACCCATCGAGATAATCATCAGAAACAGGATTTGGAAGACTATATTGACTGGGGATCTGCGGAAGCAGCGGTTTAATTCCGGGTTTTTTAATATGAATCGTTATGTAGTCAAATTCAAGCCTCTTCTCACCTTCATAGGATCCTCTGTCAATAATGAAATCCCTTGCACTCTCTATACATTTATATACAGTCTGGTACCATGCATCGGGAAGTGTTGTTGCATCAATATGAAGGGGTGATAAACCTGTTTTTTTATTATCCTGATTCATAAATTTCTCCATTCAATTTTTAAAGTATTATTATGTCTCCATTAATAGTATCAACTAATAATGAAGTATTTTGATTTCAAGCTCTTTTTTTCATTTGTTCGTAATTTTACAGCAATTTAAAATGATGAACCCGGCTGTTTAAGAAATTCAACCTCTTCATCAGTTGATTTCCTTCCTAATATTTCATTCCTGTGGGGATATCTGCCGAATCGGTCAATAATCTCCTTATGTTTCATTTCATATTTCAGGTGAAATTCCAATCCTTCCTGGCTGAAGAGGTTAACTGCTTCCACATGAATTGATTTAGATTCACTATGCATGAAGGGAAGGTAAAGAAATGCTCTTTTGGAAGGCTCAAGGTCCATATTCAAGCCTGTCCTCACCGCTTCCTGTGACAATACCAGGGCAATGGAATCATGGGCAAAGGCTCCTGGTGATCCCCTGAACATGTTTCGTGAAAATTGATCAACAATAATTATCTCTGCCAATCTGCCGGTTATGGTTTCACGCCAGGAGAATAGTTCACCCGAAACGGCAGATGAATGAATATTTAAAAACCTGTCTCTTATCTTTTTGTCCAGATTTTCATCAACCTTAAACCATTTTTTAGATTCCAATTCCTCAAACCAGAAGCTTAATATATCATCGTAAGTCATAATTAGACCAAAATTTTATATTTTAGAGGGATATTCAAAATATCATTTACTATTTAAACAAATTCCCCATTGAATCAATCTTCATGATAAAAATATCACTATTCCCCTTATTTGAAAACCTGTCAAAATTACCCATGGCTGTACCCGTAATCAATAAATTTCCCTTTCCGGTTAACCTGGCAAATTTTACCACATCATTCTTTGTTGATCCATACTGCCGGGTCCAAATCCTTTTCCCTTCTTTATCAAGTTTTATAATAAAGATATCTTTTGTTCCTTTTTTACCGTAATTTTTATTACCGTGAAAATTACCCGTAGTTTCACCAACTAAATATATGTTCTCACTCCCATCTATGAGAATTCGTTTAGCATAATCCAAACTGCCGGAAGCTAATTGTCTTGACCAGAGCCGTTTCCTTCTCCATGTTTTATCTTCAAACTTATCTATGAATATTCCCCTTTCGGGCCTGTCGTTATTCTGACCAAAAACATAAGGGAACTTTCCATCAAATTCAGTAATATCCCTTGTGCCATTTTTAAGTGCCACTTTTCTTAACCTGCCTGTCCAGTAGCAATTTGGTTTTAGTATGGTTAATTTTTTTTCATGTACCAGGATATTATCTTTTGAAATTGGCCTGACAAAATTTGGTTTAACCTTAAACCAGATAGAACCTCCCTTTTCCTTACCCTCTTCAGTAACATAACGAACCCTGTATTTTTTTGTATCATAAGTCATAAGCACATAAACACCATCCTTTGCTTCTAATGAAACCAGCGGGCCCGCTTCCATTTTCACACAAGACCATGTTTTACCAAGCGATGTTTTCCATAAATCCTGAAGGTTTGAATTCATTTTTAAGACATATTGAAATCTGTTCTCACCATTCTTGCATGTTCTATCCATCTTTTTACCATAAAATTCACTAACCTCAATCCCGCCAACATAGACATCTCCCTTATTGTTAACAGCCATACCCCCGGCTTCCTTAACCTCTTTCTTTTGTACAATTCTTCCATTGCTGCTGAACTTAATTACCTGATACTTCATACCTGTTTTTGCAAGCAGGTAGTGATAACCACCCGGGCCGTCATGCATTGACAGGGGAATATCTTCATTACTGGTTCCCAGCATTTTCGTTTCCCATTTTAATCGGCTGTAGTAGGTTCTTTGTTTCTGAGAAGCAATGACCTTTTTGATTTCACTGTATTTTGAGTTCTCTGAATAATCCTTTGCACTTTCCCCAGAGCTATCCTCCATATCAATACTTGCGCCATTATCTATAAGCATCCTGGCAACCTTTACAACCTTATCCTTATTTATATCATTGGCATTCTTTACGGCATCAATTAAAGGGGTCCTCCCTTTTTTATCTGCAACATTAACATATGCACCGTTTTGCAGATACAGGTATATCATCCTGCGGGCAATATCTGCCTTTCTCCTTTCATTAAAGATATAGCTCAGTACGGTTTTCTTCAGAACCGTATTGCCCCTTTTGTCCTGCTGATTAACATTTGCGCCATACTTTAAAAGAGCTTCAGCCAATTTAATATTAAACCTTACTGTTGCTTTATCCAGTGCAGAGTTGCCGTATTTATTCTTGATATTAAAATTAGCCCCTTTTTCACCGAGAAGCTTAATTACTGCCAGAGCAAATATTAGATTTTTCTTGCCCGAGCTTGTTGCAGATACTTTCACGGCTGGCGTCTCACCGGACTTGTTTTTCACATTCGGATCAGCTTTATTATTAAGAAGATAGCCAATAATGTCAACTTTCCTGTTTTTTAGGGCTATATGAAGTGGAGATTGCCCTCTGTTATTTTTTAAATTCAGGTTAGCTCCGTTCTTAACAAGGAGGCTGATGTATGGCATACTGGATTTCTTTGTTGCCTCAATTATTGCTGTATTTTTAAGCTGGTCCCGGATATTAATATTTGCTTTATACTTAAGCATTGCCGTAAGAAATTTATACTTCCTTTCCTTTGTCGTTTTAATTAAAAGCGGTAAATCTTCATGATAGATATCAGGGTTAGCCTTATATGCTAAAAGTTTTTCAAAAATATATGGAGAACCTTTATCATAAGCGATATTTAAGAGTTTCTTACCCTGATAATCTGTACCATTGGGATTTGCACCTTTTGCCAGGAGATAATTTACAATCTTCCAGAAACTTCTTGTCACTGAGATTGCCAGTGGTGTGTTTCCTTCCCTGCTTTTAATCTTAAACCTGGCATTGCTATCAAGAAGTATCTTAGCAATTTCATCCCTCTTTTTTGATTTTTCCTTCTCAAGCATATAAACAAGGGGTGTCTTCCTATTAACCTGTACCTCATTAATATTTACTTTTCTTTCAATGAGTGTTTTTAGCAATTTGCGGTTTTCCTTTTTCAGGCTGAGAAGAAGGAGAGATTCGCCCTGGGAATTTTTTACGTTAATTTTGGCACCCTTTAATATAAGGAAAAATATTATGCCATTATAATCATTTTCACTTGCAGATATAAGCAAGCTATTGCCTTTCTCATTCTTTCCATTTATATTTGCACCCAGTTCAACAAGGTACTGTACAACACTGAGGCGATTCTTTGAAACTGCAATGGAGATGGGTGTTTTACCAGCATTGTCCTTTAAATCAATTTCAAACTTAGCCCCGGTTTGCAATATGCTTTTTAAAAGAGTGGTTGACTTCTGAGATGCCAGGGAATGCATAATTGTTTGGCCAAAACGGTTTTTGATCATTAGGTTAGCACCAGAGGATATAAGGCTGTTTGCAAGCCTGTTGTTATCCTTCTCAATGGCAACCATAAGCGGTGTCTTGCCCTCATTATTCTGCTTATCAATCTGGGCTTTAGATTTTAATAGAGTGTCTAACAGCCTCCTGTCATTCTTCCTTGCCACGTGATGAAGAAGCGTATCGCCATTGCCATCGGGCTTATTAATATCAGCACCCTTCTTCATCAGAAGGGATACGATTGACCTCTCCTTATTCATATGGGCATAGATGACAAGAGGTATTGTATTCTGTTCTAATGAATTAACTTCAAGACCCTTATTTAAAAGTATCTTTAAGTTATTAATGATCCCCTTCTTTATGGCCCTGCCAGCAGGTGTTGAACCCTTATTGTCTTTTATTGAGATGCTTAACCCTTTCCTAATAACAGAACTGAGGACAGCTGCCCCCTTTCTGTATTTCAAAGTAGCAGCAAAATGGATTAAGGATTGCCCCTCATTGTCCATCTTATTAATATCAGCCTTTTTACCAAGTAACAGGTCGACAATTGATGTATTTCTTTTTTCAGCAGCTATAAGAATGGCAGTTTTACCTGAATTATCGGCAATATCTAAGTCGGCCCGTTTTGAAATAAAAAGCCTGACATTTTTTATACGGTCTTTTGATGCAGATAAAAACAGGGGAGTCCTGCCGTCATTATCAGTTAGATTAATTGCAGACCTCGCTCCCCTGGCTGATAAGAGTTTAGTCAGCATTGTGGTAGACCGCCATGTTGAAACATAATGGAATACAGTTTGCCTTTTATTGTCCTGAACAGATACATCTGCCCTGGCATCAACAAGAAGTTTAGCTGCATTGGTTTTATCTTTATAGACCGCATAGAGAAGTGGAGTGCGTCCATTATTATCTTTTACATTAAGATTGTATTTTCTTTTAAACAACAGGGGCATAATCCACTTGTTATTTTTCTGCACGGCAATATGAAAAGGTGTTTCTCCACGGTTATTTTGTATTGTAGGATCGGCCTTTTTATAAAGGGCAAGTTTTATTGCCTTTACTGCCGAACGCCTTCTTGTATCAACAAGGAAATGAAGCAGGCTACGGCCCTTCTTGTCCGTATAATTAAGATATGCACCAGCCCTGATAAGATATTCAACTGCTTTATTTTTCCCTTTTTGTGCAGCTATCATAACAAGAGATCTGCGGTAACTGTCCTTTGTGTCAACACTCTCCCCCTTACGGATATATTTTTTTAATTGAGTTATGCTGCCCCTCTGGGCTGCCCTGATAAGGGCTTTTCTTTCCTTCCAGCCTGCATTTGCAGAGTTTAGTAAGGCTACAACAATGAATAGAGCAATAAAGATTTTTAATCGTGACATAAACATATCCTATTTTTATAAAATATTATTACATAATAAAATGAATAAATAGTTACTAATGTCAAGTAAGTTTTAATAAGCGGCGGGCACTCTATAATCGAGTATATTTTAATTAATCTTTTATCATTCTATATTCTTATTCGTTTAATTAATATGGAATAAAAATATATTGGAGGAAAATATGATTATTGAAACAACTCTTAATATTAATATTGAAAAAATGAAGATGTTAAAAAAGGCATCCTGCTTTACTGGAGAATCAATGTCGAAAATAATTATTATTCTTTTAAAAAAAATTATGACTGATAACAGGATTAAAGCAAACATCAATAGGAGTATAAAATATCAAAAAAAAGATAATATCAACAATTGGCATAGATTTCATATTTATCTCAGGGAGAATGATTACGAATATTTCTTGGATTTAAGAAAGATTTATAAGATGTCAGTATCACATCTTTTATCATATGCCATCAAAAGATTTCTCAACGAAATTTTAAAAGGAGGTAATACCGATAACTATCGATTTACAAATTACATTTTAGCCAAACAGGATATATCCGGGGTAATTATTTGGCAATTATTCTGGGGAATACCAGAAAATCTTGAAAAAATCCTTTTCCACTAGGGATGAACATATTTATTAGGATTAACATGCCCCTCACCCGACCTTATCTCGAAGTGAAGGTGATTTCCCGTTGAACGCCCTGAGGTTCCCACACGTCCAATGTTTTGTCCCGACCTGACCCTTGCACCTTGCTTGGCTATATAACTGCTCATATGGGCATAAACAGATCTATTCCCGTCTGTATGCTCAAGCATTATAACTCTTCCATACCCGCCACTATACTTTTGCTTAATAACATAACCGCTTGCTGCTGCTTTTATAAGAGTCCCCCGTGGAGCAGGAATATCAATTCCCTTATGAAATTTCCTTTCTTTTCTTCGACTGGTTGGATTCCACCTGTATCCATACTTACTGCTTATCCTCCTGTAACCGTCAACGGGCCATACATACTGCTTATCAATTTTATCTTCAGGTACATAGGCATTTTTATCCTTACTTAAAAAACCACCAAAAACCCAACCTGTATAATCTTC
Source organism: Spirochaetota bacterium (assembly GCA_042569985.1). GTDB lineage: Bacteria > Spirochaetota > UBA4802 > UBA4802 > UBA5550 > JBHPHB01. The sequence continues at coordinate 8,062 of JBHPHB010000127.1, forward strand.
ATATTCAACTTCAACCCATTTTGACCTGACTCTCTGTATCGTTTCTATCTCATCACCAACATCAACGATTTTCACTTTCTTTTGATGCTGGATACTGGTTATCACACATCCTTCATTACTTGGTTCATCACGGACTCGAAGTAAAGCGGTTTTTACATATCTACTATCGCCGGACTTTAAATCAAGAGGATTCTCTTCATCTCGCTTAACTGTTAATTTTTCTAAATATCCTGAATAACTCCATCCCGTAACACCCTGACTATTTATCTTAGCCCATGGTTTATACTTACCGTCAATGTATTCCTTTTTGCTTGAATATCCAAGGACTTCAACAATCTCACCATAATAAACTTTTCCAACCTTGCCGGAATATTTGTTTGGGCTGTTCCTCATGTAAAGATAGGGCTTTGCAGTTATTTTCATCTTTACCGGTCTTATTCTGCTGTATCTATTTCCAGATCTCGATCTATAATAAGTTTTTGTTTTTAAACCTTCTCTTTCTTCTTTTAAATTAGGATTTGCATTCATATAAACTGAGTTACTCTCAAGATATTTCTCATCACCTTCCAGGTAACTGAGAATAAAATTCTCCTTTTTAATTGTGTTATAACTCGTTCTTCTTCGGGGCCTGTTTGACACAAGGAGGTTAAGGGGTATATATCCCTTGATGCCGCCCCCGATCTCAACAAGAACCCAGTCCTTTGTTAAATTCTTGGAGCTCCTTTTTGCCGTAAGAGACATTAGAATCTTAACTCTCCATCCTCTCTTTACTTTTTTAATATATTTTTTTGACCTGTCCTCAGGTATTGCTCTCAATCTATATGGTTCACCGACATAAGCATAGCGGTACTTTTTTTTGATATTTTATACTCCTATTGATGTTTGCTTTAATCCTGTTA
>JBHPHB010000128.1:0-8930 GCA_042569985.1 Spirochaetota bacterium
GTATATATGAAATGTCTTTTATTTCACCTGTATGCCTATTTACCATTTCACGGGTTGCAACAATATGAACATGTGGATTATAATTGAGGCTGTTACCGCATTTGTGAAGTGTTGCGATCAGGCCCGGTTGGAATTCACTTTGTTTATAACCTGCAATTTTTCTCAGTTCCTTAATATATAGTTTTGATGAAAGTTTAATCATTTTTTCGGGATGGTAATTTCTGTTAAACAATAGTTTTGATACCCCTCCCGGTATTGTTAGTGTGATATGATAATGGTGAAGTGTTGGATTAATTATTTGTGAAAGATTTATAGACCAGCCAAAAAGCCGCTTACGATAGCAGGAAAGGCAAAGGCGTGATTTACAAGTAAAAGGTATAATTAGAATGGTGCCGCACTCAGGGCATGAATGCCTGGTGAAGCCATTACTGAATTTACCGCAACGTATGAGTTTTTTTACTTCAAGGATCTTAGTATTATTAAAAGATCCATACAGGGCAGAATATGTATTATCATAAATTTTCTGAAAACCCTGCCAATGGTGTATCCAGATATCCTTATATAGAGAAAATCTTTCAAGGCCGGGAGTATACCTCTTTTCCTGTTGTATTTCTGATGTTATATACACATAATATAAACGAATAGGGTGTGGGGAATAATAAAAAAACATCTCAAAAATACCTTAAAAATCACCGATATCTGCATTTCATACCTTATGAGTTTGACAAAATTGCTCAATAATAAAAGATGGTTTATTGTGTAATATATGGATATTATAAACATCAAAGGCTTGACTAAATAAAGGCGACATAATAAAATTGATGACATATGCGGTTTAGATTTGGAAATAATCGGTACAAAAAAACCCTGGGTTTTAGAAATGTTTTACCCGGTATTATTGATGAATTGGATGTTAAGGATTCGTTTGTCATAGAGCAGATCAGATCAGTCTGGCCTGAGGTTGTGGGTAAAATAATTTCGGAACATAGTATACCCGATAGAATATTTAGAAATATACTTTTTATTTCCGTTGACCATTCAATATATGCAAATGAGTTATCATTGATGCAGGACTCAATTATACAGGGCATAAAAAATAATATTTCCGTTGAAGTTATAAAGAATGTGCGGGCTGAAGTAAAAAAACTGAAATGGGAAAAAAATTCATAGAAGAGAATTTACTTGTACATACATATAGGAAATAAAAAAATTGTTTCTGATAAGTATTTCATCGGAATATTTAATGCCGAAACACTGCGGCTTTCAGATGTGAATAAGTGGATTGTTGATTCGATTGAAAGCGGTGACAAATCAATAGCAATAAAAGAAAATAATGATATCGTAACAAGCAGGGTTAGCCCTTTTACAGTTATTAAAAGGACATCTCTGAAAAATGATATTATCTGGAGAAGAGAAAATGAGTAAGAATTATAACGCCGATAACATTCAGGTCCTTGAAGGGCTTGAAGCCGTAAGGAAAAGACCGGCAATGTATATCGGTTCCACAGATACCTATGGTCTGCACCATCTTGTGTATGAAGTTGTTGACAATTCAATTGATGAAGCCCTGGCCGGGCATTGCGATAATATCGTTGTTTCAATTCACAAGGATAATTCAATAGAGGTTTCTGATAATGGAAGAGGCATCCCCATAGATAAGCATCCAACATACAAGTTATCCGCACTTGAAGTGGTAATGACAAAACTTCATGCAGGAGGCAAGTTTGATAATGACTCATATAAAGTTTCCGGTGGGCTTCATGGAGTAGGTGTTTCTGTTGTAAATGCCCTTTCAAAGAAACTGGATGTTGAAGTTTTCAGGGATAAAAAAAAGTATGTACAAAGCTATAAAAGGGGCAAACCTGAAAGAAAAGTAAGAGCTGAAGGGCAAACAAAAAAGACAGGTACAAGAATTATATTCTGGCCTGATGATAAAATCTTTGAACAAACAGAATATAATTTTGATACTCTTTCAAAGAGGCTCAGGGAGCTGGCGTTTTTAAATGCCGGGATAAAAATTACTCTACGTGATCTCAGGAAAAAAGGGAAGGAGCATATTTTTCAGTTCCAGGGTGGTATTGTATCTTTTATTCAGCACCTCAATGAAACTAAAACTGCCATTAATAAGAAACCCATTTACTTTAAAACAGTGAGAGATGATATTGATATTGAAGTGTCACTTCAATATATTGATGCTTATACAGATAATATATTTACATATGCCAATAATATTAATACAAAAGAGGGTGGAACTCACCTCGCAGGATTTAAGTCTGGCCTAACAAGGGTCATTAATGATAATTTAAAAAAAACCGGGCTGGACAAAAAGGTTTCTCAATTATCCGGCGATGATGCAAGAGAGGGGCTTGTTGCCATAATAAGTGTAAAGATTCCGAATCCCCAGTTTGAAGGGCAGACAAAAATGAAACTCGGCAACGGTGAGGTAAAGGGAATAGTAGAGTCGGTAACTAATGAATACCTCGGTAGTTATTTTGAAGAAAATCCCAGTCACGCAAAGAAGATTATCGAAAAGTGTATTGTCAGTGCCAGCGCAAGAATTGCCGCAAAAAAAGCAAGGGACCTCACCAGGAGAAAGAGCGCCCTGGAAAGCTCAACGCTTCCCGGCAAACTCTCCGATTGCTCTGAGAAGGATCCCTCGTTGTGCGAACTTTATATTGTTGAGGGAGATTCAGCAGGTGGTTCCGCCAAGCAGGGGAGAGACAGGAATTTTCAGGCTATTCTGCCGGTGAAGGGAAAAATTTTAAATGTTGAAAAATCAAGACTTGATAAAATCCTGTCTAATGAAGAAATTAAAACTTTAATAACAGCAATTGGTACCGGTATCGGAAGTGATGAATTTGATATTTCAAAGACCAGGTATCATAAGATTATAATTATGACGGATGCCGATGTTGACGGATCTCACATTACCACTTTGCTTTTGACCTTCTTTTTCAGGTATATGAAGGAACTCATAACAAGCGGCTATCTTTATATCGCACAACCCCCGTTATATAATATTAAGATGGGTAAAAACTCTTTCTATGCTTATAATGAAGAAGAGAGAGAGAAGATAATAAAAGGTGGTAGTGGTGCAAAAGCAATAATACAGAGATATAAGGGTCTCGGTGAAATGAACCCTGAACAGCTTTGGGATACAACAATGAATCCTGAGCACCGTACAATTATTAAGGTCCAGATGGATGATGAAGTTGAAGCTGAAGAGACATTTTCCATTCTCATGGGGGATGCTGTTGAACCCAGAAGAAAATTCATTGAAGAAAACGCAAAGAATGTCCAGAATTTAGATTTATAAATTAAATCAAGATTTATGGTTAACCGGTTTCCTACATAAGTTCTATTAACATAAATTGGAAATGAAGAGTTTTATATAAAACAATCAATTTGAAATATGAGTTAAAATTTTATTGGAGTTTGAAAAGTGCCTAAGAAAAAGAGTAAAAAAAGAGATACTGAAACAGAAAATTTATTTCAGGGAAATGTAATTGATATAGAAATTGAAGATAAGATGAAGAGCTCTTTCCTTGATTACGCAATGAGTGTCATCGTATCAAGGGCTTTACCCGATGTAAGAGACGGACTGAAGCCTGTACATAGAAGAATACTTCATGCAATGAATGAAAGAGCATGGAGAAGTGACAAGGCCTACGTCAAATCCGCAAAGATTGTTGGTGAGGTCATTGGTAATTTTCATCCACATGGTGATTCGGCCGTATATGAAACAATGGTAAGGATGGTTCAGGATTTCTCAATGAGGATGCCCACAATTGACGGGCAGGGAAACTTTGGTTCAGTAGACGGAGACCGTGCTGCTGCTTATAGATATACCGAAGCCAGGTTAAACAAAATAGCCGAAGAGCTGTTAAAGGATATCGATAAAGAGACAGTTGATTTTGTTCCTAACTTTGATGATACAAGAATTGAACCCCGTGTTCTTCCTGCTTCGTTTCCAAACCTGCTTGTAAACGGGTCTGAGGGTATTGCCGTAGGTATGGCAACAAAGATCCCACCGCATAATTTGACAGAAGTAATTAATGGAACCATTGCAATGATTGAGAATCCAAATATTACTTTAAAAGGATTATTGAAATTTATTAAAGGGCCCGATTTTCCCACTGGCGCAATGATTATGGGTAATGAAGGTATTTATAAAGCTTATAAAACAGGCCGTGGAAGTGTTGCTATAAGGGGAAGAATTGATGTTGATGAGAATAAAAAAGGAAAGGAAATTATAGTAATTTCAGAAATTCCTTACCAGGTAAATAAGGCCAATCTTATTAAACGAATTGCCGATCTTGTTAACGGTAAAGTCATTAACGGTATATCGGATATCAGGGATGAGTCGGATAGATCGGGCTTAAGGGTTGTTATTGACCTTAGGAAAGATGCCAATGCCAGCGTCATTATTAACCAGTTGCATAAACACACACCTTTGCAAACCTCCTTTGGAATAATTCTTCTTTCACTTGTTGATGGTGTTCCTAAGGTTTTGGATCTTCAGGGAGTTCTTTCCCATTACATCTCACATAGAAGGGAAGTTATAATAAGAAGGGTAAAGTTTGAGCTGAAAAAGGCTGAAGAAAGGGCACATATATTAGAGGGGTTAAAGATAGCCCTGGACAATATTGATGAGGTAATAAAAATAATTAAGGCCTCAAAGAATCCAGAGGAAGCCTCAAAAAAACTTATTAAAAAATTTATTTTATCCGAAATTCAGGCGAAAGCTATTCTCGACATGAGACTTCAGAGGCTTACCAGCCTGGAGGTGCAGAAAATCATTGAAGAGTTAAACAAACTAAAGAAACTGATAAAAGAACTTAAGGCTATTCTTAAAAGCAATCAAAAAATCATGGATATCGTTAAGAAAGAGTTAATCGAAATCAGAGAAAAATATGGAGATGACCGAAGGACCGAGATAATCATGGGTGGCGATACATCCACAGACTTTAACATGGAAGATCTAATTGCAGATGAGGATATGGTAATCTCAATTACCAATGATGGATTCATTCGAAGAATTCCAATAACAACTTTTAAAAAGCAGCGCAGGGGCGGAAAGGGTGTTATTGGAATGTCAAAAAAGAGAGAAGATTTTATTAAAATGATGATCATATCATCAACCCATGATACTGTTTTTATGTTTTCAAATAAAGGTAAAATATTTGCACTAAAAACATACGAGATACCTATTTCAACCAAGAATAGCAGGGGTAAATCTTTGAAGGGTATAATTAATATATCCTCCGGTGAAGATATCACTGCAATATGTACAATCAATGATTTTGAAGATGAGTCATACCTGTGCATGATTACCAGGAAGGGAATATTAAAAAAATCGAATATTTCAGACTTTGTCAATGCCAGAAAGGGCGGTATACGGGCTATTAACCTGAAAAAAGATGATGAGCTGGTGGATGCAAAAGTTGTTGGAAAGGAATCGGATATAGTTATTGCCACACGTGACGGACTTCTTCTCAGAACAAGGCTCGCCAAGATGAGGGCCATGGGAAGGACAGCTGCCGGAATAATCGGTATAAGGATGACAAAAGAAAATAGAGTCATTGGAATTGATGTTGTAAAGAAGAATTCAACCCTCTTTGTTATCAGTGAAAAGGGATTTGGCAAAAGGATTAAATACCAGAATTTTGCCAATAAAGGCAGAGGCGGAAAGGGAATGACATACCTCAAGGTAACAACCAAAAATGGTGCCTCTGCGGGAATTAAATCGGTATTTCTTGCTGATGATATTATTATTTCATCAAAAGGTGGAATGACTATCAGGGTAAAAGCAAAAGATATTTCCACCCAGGGAAGGGCAACTGTTGGGGTTAAATTGTTGGATGTCGGGAAAGATGATATAGTATCCGATTTTGCAGTAATTACTGAAGAAAAATAAATACTTCTTGATATTTTCAATCTTTGATTTTATAGCTGTATAACGAAAAGTCTTAAGGATTTACCTTAGGAGATATTTATGAAGATAAACAATGAAGCAAAAGTAGGATTACTGGTAACTTTCAGTTTTACCCTTTTTATTGCAATTGTGGCGTTACTGGCGAAGATAAATGTTGCGCAATCTGGTTATAAAGTTGGTGTTTATTTCGGTTTTTTAAATAACCTAAGTATCGGCGCTCCCGTGAGAATTGGAGGCGGTATAAAGATAGGTTTTGTTGAATCCATTAAACAGTCTGGCGAAAAAACTGAAGTAACTGTCTGGATAGATAATAAATATAAGCTCATAAAAGCTAGCAAGTTCGCCATCTTCACCAGGGGGATGATTGGTGAAAAGTATATAAATGTTTTTGTGCCGCCCTCCGTTGATGTTGATGAGTTTTTCTCCGATGGGGATAAATCCTTTGGGATAGATCCCGCAAGTATTGACCAGATAATGTTAACCTTCCAGAGTTTTATGCAGGATAAAAGCGGTGGTGAAATACTTGCCGATATTTTTCAGAATTCAAAGAAGTTTGTTGAAAATCTAAATAAGATTACGGATGAAAACAGGTATGATATTAGAAAATCTGTTTTATCCGGTAAGGCAATGATTGTACTTCTTTCCTACCAAATGAAAGTATTTATGAAATCTTTGAACAAGTTTACAGGTAATATGGCAAAATTATCTGAGAAGAATAAAGAAGAATTCTCCATTGCAATGAAAAACATTTCTGAAATGACACGAAACCTCAATAAAATAATCTATCGCCTGGAAAAAGGAAGGGGAACTCTTGGTAAGCTTTTAACTGAAGAGGATATTTACAGAAATTTAAATGATGCATCGATATATGCAAAGGACCTTTTCAGAAGCCTAAGCAAGGACCCGTCCAAACTGCTTTACAGACAAAGACGAAAATAATGCCTAAGAAAAAAAATATTTTTATCTGCATATCCTGTGGTGCTGATTTTTCAAAGTGGTCCGGCAAATGCCCCACCTGTGATGAGTGGAATTCCATTGTTGAGGCAGACGCACCGGTTAGTACTGATAAAAAAGAGAAACCCCGGGCATTGAAATTGTCCTCTGTTGAATCCGGGAAAATTGACAGAATCAAAACTGGCATTGGTGAGTTTGACCTTGTGTGTGGCGGCGGCATAGTGCCCGGTTCTGTTATACTCATTGGAGGGGATCCCGGAATAGGCAAGTCTACCATATCCCTCCAAATTGCTGAGACACTGAATACACTTTATATATCCGGGGAGGAGTCACCGGTTCATCTCCGAAACCGTGCAGAAAGAATTGGAATTGAAACGGGAAGTATTAAAATATCAAGCAATACATCAGTTGATGATATAATATATTTAGCAACCCTGGAGAAACCGGCCTGCATTATCATCGATTCGATTCAGACAATACATTCAAACGATATACCCGGTATAGCCGGTTCGGTAAGCCAGATAAGAGAGTCGGCTTCAAGGCTTGCCAATATGGCAAAGAAAACCAACATTGCCATTATAATTATTGGGCATATAACGAAGGATGGAAATATTGCGGGACCGAAACTTCTGGAACACCTGGTTGATACGGTCCTTTACTTTGAAGGGGATTTTTCAAAGGATTTCAGGCTTTTGAGGGCATTTAAAAATAGATTTGGTTCAGTCAATGAAATGGGCCTTTTTAGAATGACAGGAAAGGGTCTTGCTGAAGTAAAGGATAAGAACAAAATATTCCTTAACCCCTTTTCGTCAAGATCTCCGGGAAATGCAGTATCCGCTGCCATTGAAGGGAGCAGGGTTATCCTCTTTGAGGTACAGTCCCTTGTATCGTTTTCAAGTTTTTCCAATCCAAGAAGAATGGCCGATGGTTTAGATTTAAACAGGCTAATTTTAATTATTGCAGTCCTTGAAAAGCATGCGGGACTAAAGCTGGATTCCTTCGATGTCTTCATAAACGTTTCAGGAGGCTTCCAGTTACACGAGACAGCTTCGGATTTAGCCGTGGCAATGGCAATAGCCTCCAGCCTTAAGGGTGTGCCTGTTTCTGAAAGAACAGGCTTTCTCGGTGAAATATCACTTTCCGGTGAAATTAGACCTGTATCTCAATGCAGCAGAAGAATAAAAGAATTTAATCATTCAAATTATGAGAGAATCGTTCTTTCTGAAAATGATGCAGTCGAAGCAGGTAATCCTGGATTTAATGGTGAAATAAAGGGAGTAAAAAAAATATCTGACGTAATGGACTTTATCTTCTAGTAACTATATAAACTTAACGGGCACAGGCACAAAGGTTAGCAGTAGTATTAACATGCAGCTCCAGCCGATGATTTTTTCAGAAATTGTAAGTTCCGGTCCTTCTTCAATTTGCGGATGGCCAACCATGAGCAGGGCAAAGGTAATTACAATCCATAATATCCATCCCTGAAACATAAATGACAGGATTACAAGTCCAAGCACGGAAGCCCACCCAACATATTTTTGTTTTTCGCCTATGAGGGAATATAAAATATGTCCGCCATCAAGCTGCCCAATTGGTATCAGGTTGAGGCTTGTGATCAAAAAGCCAACCCACCCGGCCCATGCATATGGAGAAAGGAATATGTCATGGCCTGGTGGAATATTTCCATGAAAAACTTTTACGAAGAATGTAAACAGCAGGGAGTCACCAAAAATTGGTATTGTCCCGTCACCTTTTGGCAGGGGGCCAACTTCTGATAAATAAATTCCAATTATAACAGCAGCCAGGCTTATAATAAAACCCGGTATGGGACCCATGGTACCTATGTAGAATAAAGCTTTCCTGTGGGGTATTTTTGATCTTGTTTTAATTACAGCACCCATTGTTCCAATTGGAGGAACCGGGATGGGAATAAAATAGGGCAATGTTGCCCTCACGCCAAAGTGCTTTGCGGCAAAATAATGACCAAACTCATGAAAGAGCAGAATTGTCAGTAAAGTAATTGAATATGGGAGCCCGCTGA
>JBHPHB010000129.1:0-8785 GCA_042569985.1 Spirochaetota bacterium
TTATACTACTGGTCAATAGGCGGCGGTATCAAATTCTTTATTAATTGGTAATTAACAAGAGGAGGCACAAAATGATAAAATTTAATTTAATTAGATATTTTATACCCTTATTTTTTATTTATATATTCACAATCAATTGCACACCGGCAGAGGAACATCCCTTAAATCCAATATTCAGCGGTGTTAAGCATTTTAATGCATGGTACGATGGAGCTGAATTCACCTTTGAGGCTCCTAGCAATTCTGAATATTTTATTATAGGAATATTCAGTAAGAAAATTGAAACTGTAGAATCACCCATAAAGAAAATTGATAACGAGGATGAATGGGTCGCAGGATGCAGAACTAAAATATCTGGTTGTAATACAAGAGGATCTTTTTCTAATTTTTATGATTATGATATCGGTGCAAGTGATTATAATGCAACTCCATATTCACTACCATTCCCAGCTGGTTATCATGTGGCAATTTGGGGATTAGACAGTTACTATAACATAGTATCTTCCACAGGTGACTATATCATTGATGAAATGTCTGCACCATAATTACAATTATAAATATGTATTCATCAGCCCCCGTTTTGACGGGGGCTTTTTTGACCTCACCCTGCCTCCCCATACCATTTAAAATCTCATCACCCGCCCCCCATACCCCGGGTTCTCAGGACGAGGTTGATGTCAATGCTGGCACAGGATGTGCCGAAATGCATTGACCCGGAGGGGGGCTTAAGACTTTTCATAGTAAAATATATTTTAATAGTACAGCAATTAAGTGAATGCAATTCTCACATGGAGTATTCCAATACTTGGGAGCCCCCCTTGGGGGGGTATGGGGGGCGTTGGGGTTTGGGAGGCCATTATTTATATCTTCTTGACAGCATAACACCACAAAGATAAAAGTGTACAAAATTTACAAAAAGGACACCTCAATATGGCCCCTTTCGGATCACCAGCTCTTAATATAGTTTTAAACGCAATAATATTCGTCATTGCCATAGCTTTTCTCTGGAAGGGATCAGAATACCTGGTTGAATCTGCTAGCAGGATTGCTGAGAAATTTGGCATATCCGACCTGGTAATTGGCCTTACAGTTGTTGCATTCGGAACTTCGGCGCCTGAGTTTGCCGTTACGGTAAATGCAGCCCTTAAACAGCAGGCAGATATCTCCGTGGGAAACATTGTGGGCTCAAACATCTTCAATCTTGGATTTATACTGGGTTCTGTTGCAATTATAAAAACGATTCATACTTCAAAAAAGCTGGTCTACAGGGACGGTATATTCATGTTCTGCATAACCCTGTTGCTGCTGTTCTTTTTTCGTGATTATCACCTGGCAAGATATGAAGGTATAATACTCATGTCCATGCTAGCAGGGTATCTAATATTTCTTTTTATTAAAAGAGAGCCCCTTGAAGCAGGTGAAATACATCACGAAACTGCAACTATTAAGGATGCACTTATCCTGCCCTTAAGTATCGCCTCAGTCGTTGCAGGCGGGCATTTGCTAGTAGAATCGTCAAGCTTCATTGCCCGTACGGCAGGTATTTCCGAATGGGTCATAGCTGTTACCATTGTTGCCGCAGGAACTTCAGCACCGGAAATGGCAACATCACTGACGGCAGTATTAAAGGGGAAACACGGTATGTCTGCTGGAAACCTCATTGGCAGTGACCTGTTCAACGTTCTCGGTGTATTGGGCCTTGCCGGCATAATTAACCCAATGACAACCACCCCCGAAGCATTTACTTCACTTTTTATGCTCAGCGGTATGGTACTCATAGTTATCTTCTTTCTCAGGACAGGCTGGAAACTCACAAGAATTGAGGGCATAATCCTGGTATCCATTGGCATCGTCAGATGGATCATTGACTTTATGAAATAATGTAACTCAATTCAAATTTGCTGGATTATTTAAAAAAGTTCCAATGGACTAATTAGTTGATATTGCCTGCTTTATTATGAATGATTCAAGGGCATCTTCTTCCGTTTCCATGACTTCAACAAAACTGTTAAGGTCCACAATTCTTAAAACCCTCTGGACATTTTCATTAACCATGCACAACTTCAGTTTTCTATTAGAATCGTTAAGCATTTTTAAAGACTGAAGAATTACACTTAAACCAGTACTGTTAAGATGGTCAACATCATTAAAGTTAAGCAGGAGGTGAGCAGATACATCCTTGTTAATTAAATCTTCCAGTGTTTCCCCAAGGACCCGGCATTTATCAAAATCCACTCTTGCAGGAGGATATACTACATTCACATTATTAACTTTTTTAATTTTTATTTCCATTTATTCACCTTAAATATTTTTCATTGCACCTGGCTTTTGTTGTCAAAGTTGTGCATTTCCGCTTTGGCTAAATGTTAGACGCTTTTCTTTAACCGGTGACCTTTTATTCATATTAAAAAAATTATGGAATTTTAATATAGCAGTCTTATTTTGTCAAGTCTTTTTCCACTTACCTCATACTATAGGTTATGTGAAAAAAATCTATAAAAAAAGCATTTAATAAAATGATTTTTATTATTTCAATAGATTTGAAAAGGAACTGTATATGGCTGATGCCTGTTTTGAATTTTTTCCCTCAGCAATAATCCTGAATATTGGTTCCGTGTTCGATGACCTCAAATGCACCCAACCGCCCGAAAATTCAGCGTGACTTTTAAAGTCAATACGCAAACCGTCTGCCAGGGAAACTTTTTCGTCTTTAAACTTTTTACTTATTACGCCGAGTTTTCGTGAATTGATTTTTTTAGCATCGATCTTAACTTTGCCCTTTTTCATTACATAACGGGGCATTTGTGACATGATTTCAGATAGGGCTTTCTTCCTTTCTGCCATCATTTCAAGAATATATGCAATCCCCACAAGGCTGTCTCTTCCGAGGTGGACTTCCGGAGAGATGATTCCTCCGTTACCCTCACCTCCTATGCGGGCTCCCTTTTTTATCATTTCCTCCACTACATTAATTTCACCCACTTTTGTCCTTGTAAAGGGGACATTATATTTCTTTGCAATGTCCTCAACTGCCTTTGTAGTTGAAAGGTTAACGACAACCCTGCCCTGTTGGCTTGCCAGCAGGTGATGGGCCACGAGAACGATAGTATATTCCTCTCCAATTGCATGGCCCTTTTCATCAACAATTGCGAGCCGGTCTGCATCGGGGTCCTGAGCAAAACCAATGTCTGCATGATATTTTACAACTGCCGTGGACAGGTCTTTTAAGTTTTTCTGGACCGGTTCAGCACCCCTTGGAAATTCACCATTCATCTCACAATGGATGGGAAGTATCCTGCATTTTAATTCTGATAATAATTCCTGTGTAATTAAGGAACCCGCTCCATTTACCGAATCCAGGGCAACGGTAAATCCGCATTCCCTGATCTTATCTGCATCAACCACTTCAAGTATCTTTTTTATATGCATATCGCCTGCACTATCGTTTACACTTACAGTGCCAACATTATCCCATTTGACATAAGAAGGCTTTTCATCTAAATATTTAAAAAAACGGTTAATCTGTGTGGATGTAAGAAAAGTGCCAAGGCTGTTTATCAGTTTAAAAGCGTTCCATTCAATTGGGTTATGCGAGGCTGATATTACAATGCCGCCTTCAGCATGAAGAAGCTCCACCATCAATTGCACCGTTGGAGTGGGGACAATTCCAAGGTCGATTACAGTGCAGCCGGAAAGTGCAAGTGACGATTTAATTCCGCTTAAAATCACTCCACCCGTGGGCCTGCTGTCCCTGCCCACAACGACTGTACCCTTCTTTACAAACTTTGAAAAGGCCTTTCCCACTCTGTTTATAAGATCCGGTGTTAATGTCTCGCCTACAATTCCCCTTATACCGGACACGCTCATCATTAGTGATGACGGCATTTCTATCTCCTTTTTCGCTTGCTTCTTTTTCTCTTAACTCCACCTGAAACAGTGTGGACATTTGCCTTACCCTGTCTTTTTGACTGTTTGGCAGGCGATGCCGAAAGGGGTATTCCGCCGGTGCCAAACTGTTCCACTTCGGCATGATATTCATTTCCAACAAACTCATATCCCTGTGGCTCTTCTTCTTCAATGACATGCTCAATTTCAACTTTCATCATGTATTCAAGTATTTCTTCCTTCATCCTGGACATCATGTCCTTGAAAAGTTCAAAGCCTTCTATCTTATATTCCGTAAGGGGATTTTTCTCTCCATAGCTCAATGTCCAGATGCCGTCACGCAGCTCATCCATGTTAAGTAAATGGTCTCTCCACTTGTTGTCAATAACCTGCAGGGATATCATCCTTTCAAGGGTCCTCATGTCATCGCCGCCGGTGTTCTCTTCCTTATTCTTGTATTGCTCCTTTAGCTTATTACCTATGCCCTCTAAGAATTCATCATGGGCAACATGATAGGGATTAACCTCTTCATAATCTATATCGAGCATAAATTTTGTCCTGGCCCAGCTTTGAATTCCCTCCAGGTCCCAGTCCTCGGGATGGCCTCCGCCCCCTGTATAGCGTTCAACCTGCGTCTTAATTACATCATCAATATAACTCATTAACTTGTTGGATATATCTCCGCCGTCGAGTATTTCATTCCGCTCTGCATAGACAAATTCTCTTTGTGAATTCATAACATCATCATACTCAAGGAGGTGCTTTCTTATCTCGTAGTTTCTGCCTTCAACACGCTTCTGCGCGCTTGCAATAGCCTTGGTAACCATGGGACTTTCTATCTCCTGTCCCTCTTCCATCCCAAGCCTCTGCATGATAGAACCGATTCTTTCCGAAGCAAACAGGCGCATTAAATCATCCTCAAGGGAAAGATAAAACCTTGACGAACCGGGATCTCCCTGCCTTCCGGAACGGCCCCTCAACTGGTTATCAATCCGCCTTGCCTCGTGTCTTTCAGTTCCAAGTATATGAAGACCTCCTGCATTAACAACATGCTCGTGGTTCTTAATCCATTCCTTTCCCATCCTGATAATGTTAGCGGCTTTATGCTTGTCCTGCCCGGTCAATTTTTCACTGATTTCTTCAGCTTTTTCATAATTGGATGTATAGACGGACAACCTGAAATCTCCCCACAATTCCTTATCATGAACAGCTTCGTGCTCTTCCAGTTCGTCAACGTATAGTTTTCTTCCGCCCAGGACAATGTCCGTTCCCCTTCCTGCCATGTTCGTGGCAATTGTAACTGCACCGGGACTTCCTGCCTCGGCGACAATTTTAGATTCCATTTCGTGGTATTTCGCGTTTAACACATTATGGATGATCCCCCTGGATTTCAGTATACTTGCAAGCTTTTCGGACTTTTCGATGGAAATAGTACCAACAAGGATGGGCTGCCCCTTTTCGTTAAGCCCTTTAATCTCTTCAGCTATTGCATTATACTTTTCCCTTTCAGTTCTGTATATCCTGTCCGGATGGTCAGCCCTTACCATGGGCTCGTTTGTGGGAATTACCACTACGTCAAGTTTGTATATCTTTTTAAACTCAACGGCCTCAGTGTCGGCAGTACCTGTCATACCTGCCAGCTTATTATACATCCTGAAAAAGTTCTGGAATGTTACGGAAGCGTATGTCTGACTTTCCCTTGCAATGGTAACATTTTCCTTTGCTTCCAGTGCCTGGTGCAGGCCGTCAGAATATCTTCTTCCTTCCATTAACCTGCCCGTAAATTCATCAACAATGAGTACCTGGCCTTCCTT
This sequence comes from Spirochaetota bacterium, assembly GCA_042569985.1. Classification (GTDB taxonomy): domain Bacteria; phylum Spirochaetota; class UBA4802; order UBA4802; family UBA5550; genus JBHPHB01. The sequence goes on from JBHPHB010000129.1 coordinate 5,700, forward strand.
TACAATATAATCGATATCCTTTTTGAAAAGGGTATGCGCTTTTAATGCCTGGTTAACATGGTGCAGTGTGTCAATATGCTTTGATTCGTAGAGATTATCGATTTTAAGGAGTCTTTCCACATGTTTCACCCCATCCTCGGTAAGTGTTACATTCCTGTCTTTTTCATTAACCTCGAAATCCACACCGTCCTTTAAACTGGGAATTATTTTATTAAGCATACTGTACTTCTTGGTTGATTCTTCAGTGGAACCAGAGATAATTAAAGGTGTCCTTGCCTCATCTATGAGTATTGAATCCACCTCATCTACTATACAATAATTCAGCTCTCCCTGTACCCTGAGGCTCTCATGCTCCACCATGTTATCTCTCAAATAGTCAAAACCGAACTCATTGTTTGTGCCGTAAGTAATGTCAGATTTATATGCCTTCTGCCTGTCAAAGGGGTCCATGTCATGCTGAATTACACCAACAGAAAGGCCCATAAATTCATATATGGGCGCCATCCATTCTGCATCCCTTCTTGCAAGGTAGTCATTTACAGTTACAAGGTGAGCGCCCTTTCCAGATAATGCATTAAGGTACATTGGCAGTGTGGCACAGAGGGTTTTACCTTCACCGGTTTTCATCTCGGCATTTTTCCCCTGGTGAAGAACAACCCCTCCCATAAGCTGAACATCAAAATGCCTCATACCGAGGGTCCTTACCGAAGCCTCTCTTACAACGGCAAAGGCTTCAACGAGAATATCATCAAGAGTTTCACCCTTTTCCAACCTGTGGCGAAATTCAGAAGTTTTATTTCTGATCTCTTCATTGGTAAGCTTTTTTATATCCTTTTCAATTGCATTGATTTTTTCAACCAGTGGCTGCAATTTCTTTACATCTCTATCATGTTTTGAACCAAAGAAAATTTGAAAAATCTTATCTACCATTACCATGTCCTCAATTAAATATATTACACTTTCAAGATGGATAAATTAAGAAAATACCATAAAAAGTCAAGTGTAATCAATCAAAAAAACAAAATACCCGCATTAACGGGCACTAATTTCATTAAGAATATTGATTGATTATATTAGTTATGTAAATTTTAATTTATATCAGTTACAATTATGAAGATGGAAAATTTGTTTAATGCAATCATTATTTATCAGGCAGAAACAACCTGACCGTTACAACAGTTCCATTGTTTTGTGAAATATCCAAAATGCCGTCAAATTGTTCAGTATATGTTTCTATGAGCACAAAGCCAAATCCAAATGATTTCTTCTCCATAATTTCACGGGGAATTCCCTTGCCATTATCAGAAACAATAATTTCAATGGATTTATCATCTTTTTTTGAAACCCTAATATCTATTTGGCCCTCACTCATATCATGAAAGGCATATTTATAGGAATTTCCAACCAGCTCATTTATGATTATTCCGATTGGGAAAGCCATCTTTGAGGATATTTCAAAATCTTCAATTTCATATGTCATATTAATTAATGCATTAATCGCATGACTCCGTTTGATGGATGACAGCAGGTTTTTCAGGTATAACTGCATATTAACAATGTCAATCTTTTCCCCTTTATACAGCATTTCATAAATACTTCCCATAACATTTATCCGGTCCTGGGCATCTTTCAAAGTTGATACTGCATCGGGGCTTTTACTTGACAATTGCTGCAAAGAGAGGAGGCTTTTGACTGTGGACATATCGTTCTTTATGCGGTGATGGACCTCTTTCATGAGCATTTCCTTTTCAACAAGGAGCCGCATAATCTCTTTTTCTGCTTTTTTACGTTCAGTAATGTCAATAATATATGACTGCATTGCCGGTTTCCCATTCCATTGAATCATGTAAGATGTTGTTTCTACCCAAATTTCATCACCATGTTTATTGAGGAGCCTTATTTCGGATGAGTCAGGATCCAATTTATCTCCGGCAATGTATTTATTAATCTTAATAGTAATTTTTTCCCTGTCATCGGGGTGTATTAATGAGATAAAATCAATTTTTGCATACTCTTCCTTTGAATAATCCAGTATTTCATGCGATTTTGAATTAAAGAAAATCCGTTTGCCCTCTTGATTTATCACAATCCCAATATGTGAATTGTCAATGATAAACCTGTATTGATCTTCACTCTGTTGAAGTTTTTCATCAACTAATTTTTGCTTCGTAATATCTTCAAATACTGTAGCAAACTTTCCTTTTTCAGGGGAAAAAACTGATATTAAAAAGTGTTTGCTCATTGGAGGAAAATAGGTTTCAAACTCATTTGGGTTTCCCGATTCAGCAACAACTGTATATATATCAAGATAAGGAGGTGAGTTTAATCCATATAATTTGGATGCAAGTTTACCAACAACATCTGTTTTTTTTAAATTTAATATCTCCTCATACCGATTGTTTACATCAAGTATCCTATAATCAATAGCTTTTCCAGATTCATCGTATACAATTTCATGGAGACACACCCCTTCAATCAGCGAATTAAAAAGATGTCGGTATCTTTTTTCACTTTCAGTCAATTTTATTTCCCGATGAATTATCTCATTCTCTGATTCTATCAACTGTTCATTTGTCACCTCTAACTCTTCAATAGCTGCCTGCAGTTCTTCGTTAGCTGCCTGCAGTTCTTCGCTATTCATCTGGGTTTTTTTATTTTCTTCATAAAGCTCAAATGCCATATTTATTGATTCAATAAGGACAAACCTGCCCGATTCTTTAATTATATATCCATAGCGTGTTATGCCCTTCACCTTGTTCACCATTTCTTTTTCTGCATGTCCCGTGAGAAAAACAATTGGTACATCATGTTTGGAGAGTATCTTCCTGGCAGTCTCAGTGCCGTCAATACCTTTGCCCAGGTCAATATCCATGAGTATGAGGTCAAATCCTGGATTGTTTTTAAACAATTTTATCGCTTTTTCACCGGAATTGGCAACAACAACATCATAACCACTCTTTTCAATTATTTTTGATTCAGAGAGGGCAATTATGGCTTCGTCTTCCACCAGCAATATTTTTCTTTTTTTATTCATTTTCATGTCAATTAAATTGCCTTAATTATAATAACTCATAATAACTCATAAT
>JBHPHB010000130.1:0-8660 GCA_042569985.1 Spirochaetota bacterium
TTATTCCGATTTTTGGTTTATTTATAACCTGCACTGCCCCTGTTGCAAGGGCTTCCATTGTAATCTTTGCATTTTCTTCAGTATAGGACGAGCAGATAATAACAGGTGTAGGTCTTTTTGCCATTATCTCCTTTAAAAATGTAAGTCCGTCTTTACCAGGCATCTCAATATCGAGGATAAAAACATCGGGCCACATCTTTTCCAGCTTCTTTTCTGCAATTAAGGGATTAACTGATGTATCAATTACTTCAATTAAAGAATCCTGACCAACCAAATCACCAAGAATTTTTCTTACAGATGCCGAGTCGTCAACAATGTGGACCTTAATCCTATCTGGCTTATTGGGTCCCTTCTTCTGATTTCCGTCTGAAGGTTTAGGTTTAATTCTGGGGGCCAGTAATTTTAAATTTGCCTGGTTAGCTGCCTTTACTGCATCAATTATTCTGGCCGATGATTCATGTAGGAATTCTCTGATCCCAATTTTAGGTTTATTAATTACCTCCACGGCCCCGGACGACAGAGCCTCCATGGCAATCTTTGCATTTGTTTCGGTAAAGGATGAACAAATAATGGCAGGTGTGGGCCTTGTGGACATTATTTCCCTGAGAAATGTGAGCCCGTCCTTACCGGGCATCTCAATATCAAGGATAAATACATCGGGCCATCTCTTCTCCAATTTCTTTTCCGCAAGGATGGGATTTAAAGAAGTATCAATGACCTCAATTAACGGATCTTTTTCTATCAGGTCACCCAGTATTTTTCTTACAGATGCCGAGTCGTCAACAATATGGACCTTAATTATATCAGGCATAACGGTTTTAGCCCTCCCGCTTAGCCTCAAGAGCCTGAATGTATTGAACAAACCTTGGAATATCCAGTATCATTGCCACTTCACCTGTGCCAAGGATAGTTGCTCCTCCTATCCACTGAATTTTACTTAAAATGGCATCTAAAGGTTTGATAACAGTTTGATATTCGCCAATAGATCTATCTATAACCAGGCCAATTTTCTTTCTTCGGTTTTCAACAATTATTAAACTCTCCCTCTTAGGTGTTGATCCGTTAATACTAAATAAATCCCTGAGCCTCACATAGGGTATCATTTCTCCCCTGAGGTCATAGAATCGCCCGTTTTCAGTATTTTGCAGTTTTTCTTTTGTGATATTTACGCACTCACTCACAATATCGAGGGGGAGAACATAATTGAAATTGCCAACCTCCACCAGAAACCCATCAATAATTACAAGTGTCAGGGGAAGCTGTATACGTATTAAAGTTCCCTGCCCCTTCCTGCTGTGGACCTCTGCAGAGCCTCTGAGCGACTCGATATTTCTTTTTACAACATCCATACCCACGCCTCGTCCCGATAGCTCTGTGACCTTTTCAGATGTAGTAAAACCTGGATAAAAAACAAACTGGTAAATTTCATCGTCTGAAAGCGATTCAGCCCTGTCAGCTTCTAACAAATCCATTTTTATGGCCTTTGATATTATTTTCTCCCGGTCCAACCCGTTTCCATCATCTTTCACCTCAATAACCACACTGCCCCTGGCATGAAAGGCATTCAGCTCAATTCTGCCCCTTTCCGGCTTCCCCTGTAATAGACGGTTTTTAGGTAAATCGATTCCGTGGTCCACGGAATTCCTGATAATGTGAAGCAGAGGATCCATGAGCTTTTCGATAAGTGTTTTATCAAGCTCTGTTTCACCGCCACTGAGCTTTAAATCTATGAGCTTACCCGAATCACGGCTAAGGTCCCTCACAGCCCTTTCAAAACGCTTAAAGGAATCACCAATCTGAACCATACGCAGATTCATAGAACTGTCCCTGACATCATTTATCAGCTGTGTCAGAGAAGAAGCAGATTCCTTAAACTCAACATCATCACTTAGTATTGCCCTCTGCTCAATATTTGCCACTGAAATTAAAAGCTCGCCCACAATATCTATTAGACTATCAAGTTTATCCGTATTAACCCTTATAAACTTTCTGGCCTGTTCATCAATTTTACGTGCCCTTGACTGTTTTTCCACGGCAGCTTCAACCACCTGTTCCTGTACCATCTTCTCATTAACCATAATCTTACCAATGAGATCGTGGTGCTCCTTTTGAAGCCTCAATGCCTCATCCAGCTCACTTTCGGTTAATGAGCCAATTTCTGCCAGGATCCTTCCAATCCCCATTGGTTCTTCGGGTAGTTCGTTAATTAAATCAACATACTGGGAAATATCACTCTTGGGAGGGAGCAATTTTATCGAACAGTCATCTTTTACAAACTCAAAAACATCATAGAGCTGCTCTTTGCTTGTGTTTCCGTAAAAATCAATCTCAAAACCAAGATAACAGCTTTCCGGTTCCATATCTTCAAATGGAACAATGGAGTGATGGATTGTTTTTAAATTTACGATTTCTCCCTTCTTTGCAAGATAGCTTATAAAGGATTGTGGGTCCAGGCCATTTTTAAAAATGTCTTTGCCGAACCTTAAAGAAATATGCCAGCATTTATTCTTGACATTCATTTCATAAGTAGTTTCATCTACTTCTTCATCAGTCTTTATCTCTTCTTTTGTAAGATCCAGGTTAAGATACTTGTTCAGCCTGCTTATAAGTTTGTCCTCTTCTACCCTGCTTTCCAGGTTTATAGAGGCCTCTCTATTCTTTTCGAAATATGTTATGATTTTAAAAATATGGTCATGACAATCAAACAGGAGGGCAACCATATCCGAATCAATCTCAATTTCATTTTTTCTGACAAGATCCAAAAGGCTTTCTACAATGTGGGTAAAAGTTGAAATATCATCAAATCCAAACATGCCCGCTGAACCCTTAATTGTATGGGCAGTGCGGAATATTGCATTTATACTATCGTCATCTAAATTTTCCCTTTCCAATACCAGCAATGCCGATTCCATATCCTCGAGCATCTCCCTGCTCTCATGAAAAAAAGTATCTATGGCTTCACTGAAATCATATTCTTTATCTGTACCCATAAACCTTACTCCGATAACAATGATTCTTCATTATATAGATTAAAAACTTGTTTCATATCTTCTGACGGCTTAATAATATTTAACTTTCTTCCTATTTCATTCACTTCCCTGTGAAGAAAAACTATCATCTGATAACCTGCTGAATCCAGTTTCTCAATTCCCTGGCAATCTAATTCAAGATCATTATTTGTATTTATAAATACCTTTATTTGTTCCTTAAATTCCTTAACAGTATAAATATCCAGCTTGCCGTCAATTTTCAATGAAATGAGGTTCTTTTTTCCCTTACTCCTTGAAATCTTCATATGAGCTCTCCCGAATTAAACATTACTAAATCTATCATTTCCCTTTCTTCTTCTTTGAGTCTTTACTTTTATCATTCTTGGTTTCTTTTTTGGTTTCTTTTACCGCATCCTTTGTTACGGCTTTTTTATTATCTTTACCAGCTTTTTCCTTTACCTCTTTTTTGACTTTAACTTTTTCTTTATCCTTTATATCCGTATCAAAATCTGATTCCTCAAAATCATTAATCTCTTTGGGGGTCAATATCTTATCAACATCTATGATAATAATTATTTTATCATCAAGTTCAGCCATACCCTTAATGAAGTCTTTCTCAATTTGAGCTGTATAGTGCGGAGGGTGCTGCATGCTGTTAGCGGGAATCCTTGTAACATTTGATACTGAATCTACTATAGTGCCAATAAGAACCCCGGCAACATCAATAATGAGAATTGATGTTTTTTTATCGGGTTCCTTTTCAGGAAGGTTACACCTGCTTCTCAAGTCCACTATGGGTATAATGGTCCCCCTTAAATTAACTACACCCTTCATGAAAGGTAATGCATTGGGAACATGGGTCATTTGTGACAATCCCATTATCTCGCTTAGCCTTTCCATCTCAATGGCATAAACTTCATTGCCAATTTTCAAAGTTACAAATTCATTTTCTTCAATCTCAACTTCTTCAACTTTATCTTTTAGCCCCAGGTCTTCATCAATTTCTGTATCAGTTGAAAAATATGTAATCCCTTCATAATCCTTTCCAACGATCCTGGAAATTTCCTCAACATTAAGTATATTCTCAATATTAACCATAACTATAAACTCATTATTGATGCTGGCAATGTTGCTTATAAATTCCGGATTTACAGAAGAGCCAAATTCAGGATTGGGGGAAATATCATCATCCAAAATATTTACAACATTTTCAACTGAATCAACGAGCATGCCAATTTCCAGAGCCTCATCTTTGTGCTTTAAATCAAATATTATTATCCTGTTACTTTTTTTAACTTCACTCTTTTCTGAAAATAAACGGTAGGACAGGTCTATAACCGGCATTAATTTTCCCCTCAAATTCATCACTCCCAGCAAAATATCCGGTGTAAGGGGGATTGAGGTTATACGTTCAAACTCCACAACCTCTTTAATTCTATCTAGATAAACACTAAATAATTCGTTCCTGCAGGTGAAAGTAAGATATTGCCCATATTTTACATCACCATGTATCAATTCATCCGCAGTTCGAGTAGTTTCCATCTATTTACTCCCATTATTCATATATACGAATATCTTTTTTATTTTTATCAGTCTTAGTAAACTTTTAATGTATCATAGCATACATAATTCATTCTGTCAAATAAAAAAGTACACCTGTAAAACCAGAAAAACATTCAAACCCATGGAGATTTTACCATTACAAATCCAATTTCCCCCCAAAAAAAAAGACGGTAACAAAAATTACCGTCTTTTTTTTTATTCATTAGAAATTTGCATTTACAAGTCTGTTTTGTTTACAATTTTATTCAGAGGATATTCAATTATACCGTCAGCTCCCGCTTCAATTAATTTTGGAATAATCTCCCTTACAACAGACTCCTGTATTACAGATTCAATGGCAATCCAGTCTGAATCATAAAGATTTGAAATAGTTGGCGAATTCTGACTTGGTATAATTTTTACAATATTCTCAATATTATCCTTTGGAGCATTCATTTTAATTCCAACCAGGTTACCCGCATTAAGAGCACCCTGCAGCAGCAGGGACAACTGACTAATCTTATTTTTTTTCCAATCGTCCTGCATACTCTCCTTGTTGGCAATGAGTTTAGTGTTTGTCTCCATGAGAGTATGTATAATCTTTAATCCATGTGCTTTAATTGTAGAACCAGTTTCTGTAGCTTCAACAATGGCATCAACAAGCCCTTCAACAACCTTTCCCTCTGTTGCACCCCAGGAAAATTCAACCTTAACGGGAATATTCTTTTCTTCAAAATATTTCCTGGTAAAATTAACAAGCTCAGTAGATATCCTCTTGCCTGCACAGTCCTCAATCTTTTTAATGGGTGACTCATCGGGAACAGCAAGCACCCACTTTACTTTTTTAGTACTCACCTTGGAATATATGAGGTCTGATATAATATCAACATCTGCTTCATTCTCCAGGATCCAGTCAAGACCCGTAAGGCCCACATCGAGAACCCCGTTTGCCACGTACCGGGCCATCTCCTGGGCCCTTATGAGGGAACATGATATACCCAAATCATCAATTGAAGGAAAATAGCTCCTTGAAGAAACGCCTATCTTCCAGCCGGCTTTTCTAAAAAGCTCCATTGTTGATTTTTCAAGACTTCCCTTTGGTATTCCCAATTTTATCTGTTTACTCATTTTATTTCTCCGTAATTATCTTATTGAGGCAATCATCAGTAATAATATGGATAACTGTTACTGCGAAACCTTCTCACCATCAACTTTTAATTCTTCTCCGTCAACAACCCTGTAGAAACAGCTCCTGTGTCCTGTGTGGCAAGCTGCATTGCCCACCTGGTTGATCCTCAAAAGTACTGTATCATCATCACAATCTATGCGGATTTCCTTAACCTCCTGAAGATTCCCGGAAGTTTCGCCCTTTTTCCAGAGCTGGCTCCTGGAGCGGCTCCAGTAGTGTGCAATTCCCGTTTCGAGGGTTAATTTCCATGATTCTTTGTTTGTGTATGCAAGCATTAATACTTCGCCTGTATCATAATCCTGCGCAATAACAGGAATGAGACCGTCCGTTTTATCAAAATCCAGTTCTATCATGTCAATATCTCCCTTATAGGTTTAAAAAATTGTGGAACAATAGTGAAAACTACCGTGTTTTTTTCAAGTAATTTATATTTTTGCAGAAAATTGATTACACTGGGCATTTCAGATTCTGCAATATTATTGTTTTGGGTATGAAATATAATTAAAAGCCTAACAAACTTATAAGTATTAACCCTCATCGATTTTTCAAAACCCACACTGTTGTTTGTTCAGATCGGTGAATTCATCCAATTATGAACTTGACAAAAAATCTTCTTAAAATATTATTAATTTTTTAAATTAACTATTATGAGAGAACTTATGACAAATTTATTTGATATCCATGACATAGCCATTGAGCAAATAAAGAAAAGGGTTTCACTGGAACCTGTTAATTTAAAATACCCCTTTCCCGTTCGCCCTCCCAGGATGCTGGGGCTAATGAAAATTGACGGTGAGGTCTACAGCTCAGAGAAAATGTCCAGGACAGTTTTCCTGAAAGTAGGTTTTCCCTTCTATTTCACAGTACGTTCAATGCTCATGAGGCCAAGACTTGAATATGATCTCCCCGTGTTAGCCTGTGAAATCGTGAGGACGGGCAAAACAACCATGTTCCTTGTGGATATCCACAGGGCGGCGGGTACCAATACAGGCCAGGATGACTCTGCAATTCAGGATAAACTGGAGAAGATTCGTGATAAATACACTGAGTTGAATAAATATACCTACAGACAGAAAGGGAAAATTAACGAGGTCTTTGAAAGGGGATTATGCATGGTAAAAATTCCCATTGAAATGCATGGAGATGCAATTGAAATATTTAAAGAATACCTTGATGTATTTCTTGATATGACTGAAAAAGCAAAGCCACTAACAGGAGATGCTCTTGAAAATGCAAAAAGTAAATACCAGGAATATTTAGACCTGCTCGTCGACCATGATCCAGGAGTTAAAGGATTTAAAATTATTTTTGGTGCAAAAAAAGGTGTTGAACGCACCATGAACATTCATTTTGAACAATGAATTTAACAATTATTCATCTTCCTCATCTTTGGGCCTGGGCCTGGGCTTAATTCTGGTCTGGGGCCACATAGTTGATTTCCCATCGGGGTAGATTATTATGGTCCTCTTCTTTTCCATCTTGCAGTATCTTACTGTTATCCATGTATCAGAATCGGACTGTTCTTTGTATTCTTTTGGCGCTGCAATTATAACCTCACATAAGTCCACAATATCATGATTTCTTTCCACATAAGGCCTGGGATCATAGAGCTTAAATTTTATCGATTTCTTTTTATCTTTCTTTTCGTAAGTATTAGCCCTTATTTCTTCATTTCTGGGCGGGTGGATATGCACTTCATCCGTAAGATAATTTTCAATTATTAAAGTATGGGCATCTTCATCGGCACCAATGCAATCACCATGATGCAGTTCAACGAAGTGATATTTTGTTTTATATTTCCGGATTAACTTGGCAAAACTATCCTTTTGCTTATCCGACATTCCATTACGGGTACCTGTAAAGCCAATTTTCATAATTTTAACGGGGTTGTTTTTTAATAATAGATTATTTTTCTAATAAACACGATAACAATATACTTAAACATTTCCCTTTGCTTTTTCAATCAACTCTAAAATAGATAGAACTTTTTCTTTTGGCGGAGTAAGGATTTTCGCAATTTCCTCATCACTATATACTTCATTTAAGTATTCATCAATGGAAATTTTTTGAAACCAGCAATCCCGAATTTTAAAACATGGGATCCCTTCACTGACACTGCGGCAATACTTAAAGTTCAGATTGTGCCCCAGTTTTCTACAGTATATTTCTTCCCTATCGTACCTTTCCATGCCCTGCCATATAATACACAGGCTTAACCGGTCATCCGGTTAAGCCTGGTATTTAACTGTTATTTTCAAAACGTTTCTTTTACCATTTGCCTGTTTTTCCAGTAGAAGGCTTAGGGAGATCTTTTAACTCATCAAGTCCCTTCTTTAGATCCTCTTCTGGAAGTTCGTAATCCGTAAGTTTTCCCTGCATGTATGCATCATATCCGTTCAGATCCATCAATCCGTGTCCGCTCATATTAAAAAGGATTACCTTTTCCTTACCCTCTTCCCTGGCTTCTCTTGCCTTTCTAATGGTTGCTGCCACTGCATGGCTGGTTTCAGGGGCAACAATTATACCCTCTGTTTTTGCAAAAATCATTGCTGCCTCGTAGCACTCAAGCTGATGCAATGCAAGTGGAGTTGAGAGGCCTTCAACTACTGTTTGTGAAACTAATGGTGCCATACCATGATACCTTAAACCACCAGCATGTATTGGCGGAGGTACAAAAGTATGGCCCAGCGAATGCATTGGGAGAAGCGGAGTCATCATCGCCACATCACCATGGTCATATGCAAAGGGAGCCCGTGTCAGTGTGGGACACGATGTAGGCTCAACGGGAATTATCTCAATATCTGCACCATTTATTTTATCGTTAATAAATGGAAATGCCAGTCCAGCAAAATTACTGCCGCCGCCGGCACAACCGATTACAACATCAACCTTCTTTTCTCCAATCTTCTCAAGCTGCTTTTTCGCTTCAAGGCCAATAA
>JBHPHB010000131.1:0-8642 GCA_042569985.1 Spirochaetota bacterium
TTGAATAAATTATCCATTACATTTGAAATCAATGGGGTATTATTATCAATGCTGTATTGCAAAAGCCAAGTGAAAGATTGAGTAATAAAATTCTCAAGTGGAGTTTTTTTTAATGTAGGCTTGTAACGAGCTAAATTTGCAAAAAGTGAATTATCCATTGATATCCTTTAATACTATATTGAATGCTCATCAAGGAGAGATGAAGTTCCTTGACCGTTCCGCACAACTACTGTATTAACATATAATGTACATGTAAAAAATAAATCTATAATACAGATGTATCTACTATTGTTAAAAATAGTTTTACCAATATATTTTGTCAATCCATATTCACACATCAGATTAGGGACATCCAATAATTAATATTTACTAATAGTCCCCTCAAACTTAATGTATAATACTTGCTAAACAATATACCATACCCTTTGTTTTGCTATACGGCTACGTATTGGTATCCGTCCACGGCAAATCTCCCGAATCATTCTCCAGCTTCCGAAGCATCGCCACGTAATCGTAGTCCCGGAATTGCTCGAGCTGTATCTCGCGCTGTATCGGATACTGAGCATCATAGTGGCTGAATTCCCTGATAAAGTAGCTTAGTTTCCACGACTCGGGCCTGGCTATATAGTCGGGCACGTTGTGCATGGCCTGGGTGAGTGCGAGAATCTGCTCGACCTTGCCGTACCAACAAAGCATCCTCAACTCAATCAATCCCCACTTCAGAATGTCCAGCAGAATGTCGGTTCTATTCTGAACTCTCATGATCTTCCCCCTTGCGAAGTACCAGCCCTCGGCTCAGAATCTACAGAGTAACGGGGCAAATTTTAATAACAAACTGTTGTAAAATATTTATTTGAGTAAGTTAAATTTATATTTTAATGTAATGATTTCTTCAATGCCCATTTTCTTGAAACATCAATAATATCTTGAACATTTTTTTTTCTCACATGTTTAAGTTTTATATGTTAAATTATTTATTTAATAATTTAACAGGGATAAGGTTTTTAAGGTAGACCCTGGAGGGGGAGGTGGAAGGTTAAATTGTACGAGGATAACTAAGTCGGTTATTTCTCTGAGGATACTCAAGATGAAAATTCATTCAACACCACCTCAACCAATCCCTCAAATTCCCTTTTAATCCTGTAAAACCCATCCAATTTCTCCCCGGTCTCCTCATCCATATACAACGCCCTGTTGATTTCAATCATCACGGATGAAACCCTTTTATCCTTTTCGTAAAAGTCATCCGGCACAAAAGTCCCTTTAAATGGCATGTCCAATTTAACAATGTAATCTTTATCTAAATAATATTTCTTGATGATATCAGTTATGTCTTCAGGAGTGTGAAAATCGTTTGTACCAATACATATATCCGGCCGGTCTAAATCCTGGTTAAGTTCATAGGGTAGGGGGCTTGAAGGAAAGGAATGAACATCAATTATGAGGCACCGGTTAAACTTATCCAGCATGTTTTTTGTGATTTCATTAAATTCCCTGTAATAGGGATCATAGTATTGCTTCAGCAGTGATTCTCTTTTCTCGTTGGTGATATTTCTCAGGCTCTTTTTGTCAGATGTTGATATATAGACAGCTCCCATTCCGACTGAAGACATTATTTCCTTTTCGTCATCTCTGAAGCGTTCAGGGTCAACCACCATTCGACTGTATTTGTTTATGATTGTTTTACCAATGCTTTCGTCAATATCTGCAATTTCATCCATGCAATGGTCTGTGAGTTTTAAGAGTTCGTCTTCAAGTTCAGTGTCGGATAATATAATGTCCTTGCGGACTTCAGCCGGTATGTGGGAGGAGCTGTGAGGGATGTGTAATATTAATGGATGTTTGCTTTTGTGCATAGGGAATTATTAGAATTTACTATAATCATGTAAATAAAAAAAATGAAATTCATTTTCAAAATATTATCTACACGTAAAAGCAGAAATGCCGGAAATATTAGCGGTTAATACTCTTAAGTTGGCCTTATAGATTTTTTTTCACTTCTACCCCTTTTGGGGGATGACAGGTATTTCAGTTTATATGCATATAGAACTAACAGGTATTGACTTTCATTAATACCTGTTAGTTCGCAAAAAAAATAAGAGAGGTTTTTATGAAAAAAGTATTATTAACATGTTTATTCGTCATTTCCGGACTTGTATTTATGAGTTGTGGAAACCAGGCGGATCTAATTGGAAACAGGAATCAAGTTGATTCAGTTTCAAAATCCATTTCCGATGGTGCCCATACTGTTGACGGCAATTTGGGGAACCAGCACTTTTTCTTTTTGGCGCCTTTGGTCCCGATGCCTGAAACAAGCGGTGTTTTCGATGGAGCCGTATCTCCGGAAGTGGAAATATGCCAACTTGAAGGGTCTGCATGCACAACAGCTATTGCATCTTTCACCATGGCAACAGGCCCGGGTTCGGAAACTGTTCGGGTTGTTCCTGAAGATGAACACTACATTGTTAACTGGCATACAGATGAATTCAATCTCGACATTACAAAGCAATATAGAATTCGAATTATTGCCTTTGGTGTAGAGCTCGGTTTTGCTGATGTATCAGTTGGTGCTACCGGAAAGGACCTTAAAAACATCAATACTGATGAGTATATTGCACTAAAAGACGGCCGCACATTGCCCATAAAATTCCGGATTGAAGTTGGTGCAGATCCATGCCTGGAAATGATCTGCAATACACCTCCGGAAAGTTATTGTTCAGATAACGATATATTAGTTAATTACTCGGAAAACGGTATATGCAGCAGCGGTTCATGCACATATGACAGCAATGAAACTGCCTGCGATAATGGCTGTAGTTCAGGTACGTGTATCGATCCTCAACCTTCATTAACAGGGATGCAGACAATTATTTCTAACGGTGTTGAGCGGACATATTTCTTGCAGATGCCTGGTGATTATAACCCATCAATGGCAGATAAGCCGCTTGTCATGGCCTTCCATGGTACCGGCGGTTACTGGTGGGACTTCTTTTTGGAAAATATAGGCGATGACGCTATCATGGTATACCCATATTCCATAACATATCGATGGAACTATGATGATGACTTCCAATACTTTGAAGACATCCTGGCTGATCTTGATGAAAAGATAGTCTATAACAAAAATAAGTTATTCCTAACCGGATACAGTTCGGGTGCCGGAATAGCACATGAACTCGGCTGCCGTTATGGTGATATTGTCAGGGCAATTGCGCCGGTTGCGGGATCATTATTAAGTAACGAGTGTGTTGGTTCCGTAGGGGTAATGCAAATTCAGGGCACTTATGATACGTCTGTTCCTCTTAGTATTGCTGAAAACGCACATAATTATTGGGTGCTATATAATGGCTTTGACATCGAAATATCCAGTCCCTGGAGCATAGGCCCCTGTGTTGACCATTCTATGGGCGCTTCAGATTATCCGATGATCTGGTGCCAGCATGACGGAGGGCATGGTTGGCCCAATTATTGGGAGCCGGGACCAGTAACTGATACAAACTTTGCAAATGAAGCTATATGGTCTTTCTTCAGTGGATTACCTGAGGTATCACCAAGTACTGATGAACCTCTCGGCGGCGGTAATGACCGCGCAAATGCGGCGTTTGATACCACAATAAGTTTTACTCTTAGATACCCTGAAACTGTTGGAGAGGTCTTTGCCTTTGCTATTACGCTGTATCCTGCAGGAACGCAGAAACCAATCATGACAGCTCCTTCGTATTTCCTGAATTACCGCTATGATGTAAGTGGTGTAATTCCCGGGGATGAGATATCATACCAGGTCCCGATAAAACTTGGAACATTCAAGGACGTACTGATTAACGATGGTGCAACTGAAATGGCTATAAACATAATGGTATATGTTGTTGGCGGTGGCTATCCACAACCTTCGGGTCTCGATTATATCATTCTAAAAGATTATCTGTTTACCGGCCCTTCTGATCCGGTTATAATAGAAGAGCCAATAGATGTACAATAATAAAACCTGTTTATTATTTAATTGATGCTTATATATGCATCACTTGGCAATCATCTGACCGCAAAACAAGGCTTAGCGGTCAGATGATTTTTAGCCAGGATAGGTGTCCAATCAATATATAAGATGTTTCTTTATAAGAAATATATTTTTATAACAATGAACCGCATAACAAAATAAACTGTATGTGATATAATTCTTGGAAATATAATTTAAACTAGTGGTCACATAACCCCCAGTCAAATGCTAAATTTCATTTTGCAAATGTTGGGGATTATTTCTGCTTAATGCAATTTATTGCTACTTGTTGTTAGTTTAACAGCGCAAAATCAAACAAATTTAATAACTTCAAGGTCAAGTGTTGGTGTATGTTGCAATTCGTTTCTAAATGTATTTTCTTTTGGTCAATATATGGTCAACGAGTTTAATATATTTATTGACTTTTTGATAATACTTGTTAGTTTGTTGTAAAAATTATAAGGAGAATTTATGAGAAAATTATTTTTAATATCACTTATAGGAATTAAAAGTTTACTTATTGCATGTGGGGGGTCTGATGGTTCAGATAACCTAAATGGAGGTAATATTGATGAAACAGCTGCGAGGGTTATACTTACAGTAGACGACCTTCCTGAATGTAATTCAATTTCTGATGGGCTGCTTTTTTACATTGTAAGTTTGGAAGAATTTCAATATTGTGATGGCAGTGATTATCAGATAATTAATTTATCAAATCAGGATGTTATTGACGATCAAAATGGGACTGATGGTCAAGATGGTCTGAGTAGTACTAACATTGTAGTTCGAGATGCTAATAATACATTTCTAGGTTATTCTATTGGTTTGGATATGGTCAAATACATTTTATTATCTGAAAACAATTATACTTATGAATTAGAAATTGAAGATAATGGGAGCATTGAAGTAGATATATATAATATAAAGTATAAAGATGCAAGTTGTAGTGGACAAATCTTCGTTAGAGCAGGTTCGGTTTTTGTTTCTAAACAAGCTGTACGAGGAAGGTTTCCAGATTCCTTGTATTATGTGACAGATGCTGCTACTTATTCATATTGCGATCCATGTTATGATCTCAATTCGACCCTTGGTTGTAATCTTAGTGGATCAGACTATGTAGTACCAGTACTTCCAATATCATATGAAGATGCTGGAATACCTACAGAGATTAATGCACCTTTAAAATTTATTCTTGAGTAAAATTAGAAAGTTGCCCACTTTGATTATTATAGAAGTTCATTCTATTCGGATAAGTATTGTGGACACAAAAAAAAACATGTTTATATTAAAAATAACCCTGTATTGATTGCAGGGTTATTTTATTGTTAAATTTATATGTCACAAAAAACCGCTTATGATACATATTTATAATTTGAAAACATATTGACTTTCTGATAATGCCTGTTAGTTTGTGGAAAAAACATCAAGAAGAGGGATTTATTATGAAAAAGGTTATTGGTTTGATTCTGGCTGTCTTAATAATTGGTGTTTTGGGTTGTAAAAAATCCATTTCTAAAATACAATTTTGTGAATTTAAAAACAAAAGACTTAGTAACAGAACAAAAATGAAATATTTCAACAAACGCAAAGAAGAAAAATTTAAATGTGATATCAATGAAACAAAACAAAGATATATAAGATATAATTGTTTTTTTGGTAAAGAAATTGGTTCATCAAAATTAAAAATGCAAGTTATTACCCCGGGAGATTCAATTTTAATGACTAAAACTAGTAACATAAACCCCACTTGGGATGGGATTAACGCAATTAGATATTTTAGGATTAAAGAAAAAGGAAAGCACAAAGTATATTTTATCAATGGAAAGACGGATGAAATTCTGTGTAAAGGTGTAATTGATTTTAAATAAAAAAACTGCTCTTTATTCAAAAGGGTCAATTTTTCGATTAAGGCAGTATAAAACTGCAACTGATAAGTATTTACTCATCAAATCTATATACTACAAAACAATACTTAAGATCCATATAAACGGTATAACAAAATATAGAGTATGTAATACACAATCATACTTATGTAGTACTTTAAATTCAAATTAAATACATTACATTGTTTATTAGAATTCATATTGACTTTTATATAATAACTATTAGTTTATTGGAAAAATATTTAAGGGGTATTTTTATGGAATATATGATTATTCAAGATATGAACCTTGAAAATTTCCAAATTAAAGTTGGGAATGCCATTAGAAACGATGGTTGGAAATTACAGGGCGGTGTATCAGTTCTAAGGGATGAAGCAATTTTAGAATATTTTCAAGCCATGATAAAAGAGTAACACCTGTCGGCAAGGGAACAATATTTGCAATACACGAAAAATTGATTTTTATACTTGAACTATTTTATAGAATTATATAAAATCATTCAACTATATCAAAATATGCACACCCAATACATCCATCGTATCCATCAATAGTATAAGTTGCACTGTTAAATGAGTTTGAAGTATAAACCTGTCCCAATTTAAAATATCGTTTTTCGTTATTTAACTCTTCTATTTCATCAGCTGAAAGATCAAAATCCCTGAATCCGATATATTTAAGCTTTCTTACACATGGTCTTCTCTTAAGT
Source organism: Spirochaetota bacterium (assembly GCA_042569985.1). Lineage (GTDB taxonomy): Bacteria > Spirochaetota > UBA4802 > UBA4802 > UBA5550 > JBHPHB01. The sequence continues at coordinate 6,584 of JBHPHB010000131.1, forward strand.
ATTGTTGATCTCATAAACCTGCCGAGCCACCATCCAATAAAATATTTGTAATAAAAATTTATGTAATGTTTTATCCTGAAATGATCCTTTACGAATATGCTTATTATTTTATAAGGTATATGCCATCTGACAAACAAATAAAAACAACTTATCTTGTCAATGATATAGGGGTTGTGTCTTTTCTTTTTCATTTGATTCCACTAATTTAATAACATTTGAGTTGCTTGTAATTTCTACAATTGCGAAGCTTTTTTGGCAACAAGCAGCTTCATAACAAAATCGGAATCCAGCTCGGGAATGGGCTCTCCCCCGTCCGGGTCGTCCGGAGCAGGATCGTGAATAAGCACGAACTGTTTGTCCTGGAGGCTGTTATCAGCACAGAAATCAATCTCGTACTTTGGTGAATAGGCAAAGGAACCTAAGCACTTAAAGTCATTATCGGGTGGTGGAGCAATACCGTACCATTGAATATTTTCTCTGTTTTTATTTGCCTCAATATCAATGAGTAAATATGTATTGGCATTGGAGATTATGATGTTAGGGTAGACTCCGAAAAGTCCGGCAAACTGCTCTGCACTCTCGTGTAGTTCATCATCCCAGGATTCGATGTCTTTAAATTTATATGTTTTCTTAAAAATCATAATTTAACTCTGCTTTACCATATATATATTATACATTATAAATAATATATAGGTAGACCTTGAAAGTATAGGTTAACGAAAACTGTGATGTATCATGATATAAGATGCTGAGACTTGCAGAACAGGGTATTTATACTTGCATTCAGGTATTTCAGCAATGATAATGGCCGTAAAATTAAAAGATTGTCATAATTATGAAGAGCAAAGAAAATTCAATGTTTAAGAAGCTGTCATTAGAACGAACAATGTGTTATGGTACATGCCCGGTCTATACTGTTTCAGTAGATGATAATGGGAATATTGAATATTATGGTGAAATGTTCGTGAGCAAAGCCGGGAGCCATAAGTGGAAAGTGCCAAAAAAAACTGTGACGGCATTAAACAAGCTGTTAACCAGGTACAAGTTTTTGTCATTTAAAAATTCATACACAGAATACAATGCAACCGATATGCCGTCAGCAATAATTACCATTAAAACAGATGATGGCAAGAAGAAAAGAGTAGAGCATTATCATGGTGACTTTAATGCACCGGAAGAACTCAATGAAATTGAAGACAGTATAGATTGTCTTCTTGGCACGGATAGATATGTTTACAGTAAACCCCGTATATATCATTTCAGATGGAACAGGCTGGATGTACAAAACAATTATTACAGCTCGCATATAGTAACAGCGAAAAATATTAATGCTGCAATACAGGTAGTACCCCTGGCAAGCGAATCGAATCTGAAAGGTAAGGGCCCTAAGTTTGATAAGCACAACTGGATAATCGAAAAGATTGGCACCGGGGAAAAGGATAACACAGATATGACCCGGGTTATACAGTCAACATTTATATGTGATGATGATTCGCATGGCCGGCATGGCCACATGTGCGGTAAAGATATTGAAGAAATGAAGAACAGGTACATTTCAATCAAGAATGTATCTGAAAAGGCTAAAATAATTACGGAATCTTTAATTGCAGGGACCTTTGCATGCAGTCCTGAGAAGATTGAAAAACATCTTAAAATTAATGATTTTCTTATATTTCAAAGAGAGCCTTATAATATATATGATAACATGGCAATTGCTGTTTATGATAAAAATATCAATAAACTGGGTTATATACCAAAAGAGATAAATAGTAAGCCTGCCGAATTGATGGACGGAGGATTGCTCATTTTCGGAAAGCTCAAGTCAAAGGGGTGGGATAATAATAATTTAGAATTAGAGATTGAGATTTACCGGGTTGATTCGTAAATTACTAATTTATTACTTATATTTAAAACTTGACAATATCAAAAGCACCTGTTACATTGTTACTATAGTTCACGTGGAGGATTTGAAGTTTCAGCTTGCCACCACGCAAAAAAATGGCTAAAGCGAATGGAGTTCAGAAAAACATGCAGTCCATTTCGTTTTAGCGGAATGGAC
>JBHPHB010000132.1:0-8533 GCA_042569985.1 Spirochaetota bacterium
TACTAATACCCTTTTGATTATGATTTTTTTTTCAACTCCAGGAGTTTTTCAATTACACCGGTAATAATGAAAAGGAATGCTCCCGAAAGGAGGTCCCAGAAAAGATCAAAATACCTTGTGATAACATGCAAAGTAAATCCGGATATTGCAAAGTTTAATAGCATCTTTGAATTGATTTTTGTGCTATAATAAATTAGGGTGCCCGTAACAACAAAGAGGAGTAAATTGAAAATCAATGAGTATGCAACCCAGGAAATTTCAGGACCCGTGATGAATATTACAATAGTTGAAATAACAAAAATTATTGCGGACAAAATTAGCAGGAGCTTTTCCCTCACTTTAACCCAGAGGAAGATATATAGCGCCATTGCAATTGACAGGAAGAGAAAGAGCAAAACAAGCACAACTGTTTTGGCATCAAAAATTGAATTCTGGTTGGTGATTTTAAAAGAGAGTGCATAAACGATAAAGAAGCCCGCAAAGGCACTGGCAATATTTATCCTGTGAGCAGGGAAAACTTTCTCTTTTTTCCCGGCTAAAAAATCAATAACCTGGTTTATGAGGAAGCAAACAACACCGAAGATAACAAATCCCAGGCAATACGCAACGAAGTATTTTTTATCGCCCATGCCAAGCCCCAAAAAACCCATCCCCTTAAAGGCTATAAAGAAGATAAAGATAAAAAATGCAAGGGTCTTCTCCCTGTCCCTTTTAACTGGAGTGATATAATTAAAATAGAGTATGGAAAACATAAATGCCAGCAAGCCCAGGTGTGTGGAAGTCATGATCACAGATTTATTCCCCAGTGGAAGAAATAACATAATAAAACTGTATGCCATGCAGCCCAGGATTAACCTGTATTCAAAGTTTCTCATAAAAATATAATAGACCATAAAGAAACCCGCAAAAAGCAGTATGCCATATTCAATAGTATGAAAGAGGCTGCCCCATTGAAAGGCCGGGAACAGGGCCCTGTAATCCTGAGGCCATGATAAAAAGATGAAGGGAACTGTAACTGCAATCCACCCTGTAATGCTGGCAATCTTAGAAGGGATGGCCAAAATCCTGCTTTCTTCAAATATCCATCCGGACCCGATTAGAATTACTCCAAGGGGAATATGGAGAAGGGCAAAAACAGCGCTTGCCATGGTGCTGTATTGAGGACCCGCTTGGTCGATCCAGTAAGCATTGACCTGGTAGAACCATATTATGGTGGCTGCAAAAGTCAAAACAATGCCTGTCACTGCCTTTGCCTTGCGGAAGAGGTAAAACAAAATTACAGGGAAAATTATAAAGATATAATTGGGGTTATTGTATTCAGTTACTTCCCAGCTGTTCCAGATTAAAAAAAGCGAAAAGGCTAAATAATACCCCCACTTCTCCTCTGTAACCCACGATATTGCAAGAACCCCCAGTGCCCATGTTAGAATTCCGTTGGTGGGGTGGGAGCTGATGTGAAATATTTGAGCAACCAGCATTATGCCGGCACCAAATGATACCATGCCTGTCAATAATAAAATTCTGCCTAAAAGAAGGTTTTCCTTTTTAAATGAGAGCACATAAAATGCCGAACCGTAAGCTGTTATGATGAGCAAAAATACCTGGATGAGTTTTGCCGTTGGGGGCATGCTTTTCCAGTTGGCAGCATAAAAAAGAATGATCCCCGTGCAGAGCAAAACAGCTGCAAGGCCCATTATTATGGCAGGCAAAGAAATGACAGATTTTTTCTTTTCTTCCTTTGGTTGGGTATCATAGAGTTTCAGGATATTATCACCCTGGCCTTCATCAATTATTCCCCGGCCGATCCATTTTGAAATCTCAAGTTTTAGCTTTCCCGGAAAGTTATCTTTCAATTATATTCCTTTGATACTGTTTTTTATGTGATTTTAGAAACTCATTTTACTGGTATTTAAATATATATCAACATTTTTATTGATATGATTCTTAAAAAAAAATATGAAATCATGAATAAAACATTGAAAATTAAATAAATAATAAATATAAAGAACAGTATAATGAAAAAATCCCGCATGAGACTATTTAATAAAACAAATTTGCCATTATCAGACATTAACAGGCTGAAAAATGAAGTCCATATCTATTATGCATCTCTAAATGTTGATCCCGGTAAATTGGACTTTTTAAAGCAGAAACTGTCCTTAGATGAAATTGAAAGGGCCGAAAAATTTAAATTCAAGAAAGATCATGATAGCTATGTTCACTCCCGGGGGCTGTTGAGAATAATATTGTCCTCATACCTTGATATTGAAAACAGTGAATTACATTTTAACTATAACAGTTTTGGAAAGCCCGAAATTAGGGGTATTGATTTTAACCTCTCCCATTCAAAGGGTATGGTTATATACGGATTTACGCTTGGCAGGGAAATTGGCATTGATATTGAAAAAATACTGCCAAAAGAAAATTCTCAAGAGATTGTGGAGCGGTTTTTCTCGGAGGCCGAAAAAGAAGACTACAATAACTTGCCTCATTATTTAAAAATAAAGGCTTTCTGGCATTGCTGGACAAGAAAAGAGGCCTATATGAAAGCGCATGGCAGGGGTTTAAATCTTCCCTTAAATCAATTTTCTGTTTCCCTGCTGCCGGAAAAAGATATAAAACTTGTCCATAAAAAAGATGGAATTGATGAGGGGGTAAAGTGGACAATAAAAGATTTAAAAGTTAATGATCAATTTGCGGCTGCCCTTGCGTATAAGGGTAATGAGGTGCCTCTTTTCTGCCGGCAGATATAACTAATTTAATAAATGTCCGATTAATTCATCGAGCTTTTCCATCTCATTTCCCTGTGGGGTAATAATTTGAAAACACTTTGATGCTGACCCGCCTTTAAGGTTTAACCCGGCAAAGGTTGCAAGGGTACCGCCGGGACCCAGGTCAATATAAATATGATCCCCGCTTTTTTCCAACTGCTCAATTGTTTTTTGGAAGTTAATGGGCTTTCTAAAAATATTCCAAACAAAATCTGTATCTATTGTATTTATAACGTCCGCAGCTGCACATGAAATTAATTTAACATCATCATTGATGATTTTACTGTCATCAAGTACACTGAAAAGTTTTTTAATCTCAGGCTCCGCGGGGTCAACAAGTGATGAGTGGGAAGGCATTGTCGTTGGAATGTCCTGGAAACTGACACTGTTCTTCTTTATAAAACTTTTTATGGAATCAATTTTTTCCTGAGTGCCTGAAATGACAAAATGTTTATCATAGCTGAAAACAGCAATCTCACTATTTTTGTTTATCTCGGGATTGTTTTCATAGAGGCTTACATTTTCCATGATACCCAGCATGCTGCCCCGGGGGCTGTTTCTTTTAAATATTTCCAGGGAGTTATAAAAAGTAATGAGTAATTCTTCAATATTGAATATTCCCGATAAACTTAATGATGTGAACTCACCAAGGCTTCCCCCCAAAAGAAAATCGGGCTTAATTCCCTCTTCCTTCAGAACCTGCACAAGTGAATATTCAATCATTAGAATGGCAAGGCAGCTGATTTGCGGGTCATCTAAAATGTCATGCTCCCCCTTTTTTGGATCATATATACTGTCAATTATGGATATTCCAAGGCTGTCAACAACGATGTCATTTAATTGATGCATCTTCTGACGAAAGGTCCGGTTTTTTTCATAGAGTTCACTTCCCATATTATAGTATTGGGTGCCCATACCGGGGAACATGAAGATAACCTGCCTGGATTTTTTCATTATTGTTTCGATTTAAATCTAATATCTATTTTTTTTGGCTAGTGAGCTTTATTTCCTTTCCGTCCGTATCAACCTTAACCGTTTTTTCATCCATTAGCTCACCGCTCAGGAGCTTTACAGAAAGGGGATTGAGAATATATTTTTGAATTGCCCTCTGAAGGGGGCGGGCGCCAAAGCTTGGATCATATCCCTCTTTCATAAGAAAGTCCACGGCCTTTTTAGTGAGGTTAATGGAAATTCCCCTTTCCTTCAGTCTCAGTGCCACCAGTTCAAGCTGTAGTTTAATAATATCTTTGAGGTTTTCCTTTGAAAGCTGGTTGAAAATTATTACCTCATCGACCCTGTTTAGAAATTCCGGTTTAAAATGCATTTTTAACTCATCATGGACCCCCGTTCTTCGTTTGTCCATGGGTATTGAGGGATCGCCAATATAGCTGGAGCCAATATTGGATGTCATAATGATGAGACTGTTTTTAAAATCAACCACCCTTCCCTTGGAATCGGTGAGCCTGCCTTCATCAAGAATCTGAAGAAAAATATTGAACACATCGGGGTGGGCCTTTTCTATCTCATCAAAGAGGATAACGGCATAAGGCCTCCGCCGGATTGCCTCGGTTAACTGTCCTCCCTCTTCATATCCCACGTAACCGGGAGGTGCGCCAATGAGCCTGGCAACGGCATGCTTTTCCATATATTCGGACATGTCAATTCTGATAATCGCCTTTTCGTCGTTGAACATAAATGCGGCCACTGCCTTTGCTGTTTCAGTTTTTCCCACACCTGTGGGGCCCAGGAATATAAATGTACCAATGGGTTTATTTGGTTCCTGGATGCCCGACCTTGATCTCCTAACTGCATGGGAAATTGAATTGATAGCCTCATCCTGTCCAAAAACTCTTTCCTTGAGTAAAACCTCCATTTTAAGAAGCTTTTCCTTTTCACCTTCCAGCATCCTGCTTACGGGTATTCCTGTCCATCTTGACACAACAGCAGCAATCTCCTGTTCTGTAACCTCTTCCTTGAGTAGCGTGCTTGTGCTCTGGATTAACTTTAACTTTTCATTCAGTTCCTTAAGTTGACTTTCGAGCTCGCTTATTTTACCGTATCTTATTTCTGCAACGCGGTTCAAATCTCCATCACGCTCGGCATTATGCTCCTCAATTTTGTATTGCTCAATTGCTTCTTTTATATTACTTATTTGGGTAATAATGTCCTTCTCGTTTTTCCACTGGCCCACAAGGCCATCCTTTTTTTCGTTAAGGTTTGCAAGCTCTTCCTCAATTTTATTCAGCCTGTCCTTAGATGACTTGTCCTTCTCTTTTTTTAATGCTTCCTTTTCAATAATTAGCTGCCTGATCCTCCTTTCAATTTCATCAATTTCAATGGGCATTGAATCAATTTCCATCTTTATGAGGGAAGCAGCTTCATCAATTAAGTCAACAGCTTTATCGGGAAGAAACCTGTCGGTAATGTAACGGTCAGAAAGAGTGGCAGCTGCAACGCATGCCGCATCTGAAATTCTCACACCGTGGTGGACCTCATATTTTTCCTTCAAACCTCTCAGTATGGCAATGGTATCATCGGCAGAGGGCTCCTTGGTAAAAACGGGCTGGAACCTCCTCTCCAGTGCCTTGTCTTTTTCAATATATTTTTGGTATTCATTTAGAGTTGTTGCTCCTATGGTTCGAAGGTCTCCCCTTGCAAGGGCAGGCTTAAGCATGTTTGACGCATCAACTGAGCCTTCAGCAGCCCCGGCACCCACCAGTGTGTGGAGCTCATCAATAAAAAGAATAATGCTTCCCGAAGCGTTTTCAATTTCCTCTATGACAGCTTTCATTCTTTCCTCAAATTCTCCCCTGTACTTTGCCCCGGCAATGAGCGAGCCCATGTCCAATGCCACGAGCCGCTTGTTTTTCAGGCTTTCCGGCACATCACCTTCAATTATTCTTCTGGCAAGCCCCTCTATAATTGCCGTTTTGCCCACACCGGGTTCTCCAATTAAAACGGGATTATTCTTTGTCCTCCTCGTGAGGACCTGCATTACCCTGCGAATTTCCTCATCTCTTCCTATAACAGGGTCGAGCTTGTTCATGCGTGCCAGTTTTGTGAGGTCTCTTGTATATTTCTCCAGGGCATTGTATTTTTCCTCTGCAGTTTCGCCATCAGCCCTCTGGCTTCCCCTGATATCCATTAGCACTTTAAGTATATTTTCACGGGTGAATCCATGTGCATTGAGGATTGTTTTCGCCTTTGTGTCGCCTTTTGCCGAAAGTGATAGTATGAGGTGTTCTGTGCTGAGGTAGTCGTCATTAAGATTAACCGCTTCATTCCATGCTTCATTTATTAAATCGCGAAGTGCCGGTGACATTGCGCCGCCCCCGGGCCCCGCTCCGTGCTGTGTTGGCAGGGATTGAAGTGCTTTATCAACCTCGTCATTTATATTCCCCGTGGATATGCCAATTTTCTGGGCAATTGAATTAAATATGCCTCCGTCCTGGTTAACAATCGATTTTAAAAGGTGCTCGGGCTGAATTTCATAGTGATTTAAGTCTGTTGCTATATTTTGGGCAGAAGATACGGCATCCTGTGCCTTTAATGTAAGCTTGTCCATTCTCATGGCTTATATCTCCTTTGTTTATTCTTAAGTGGTTTAATAATTTTCTATAATATATAACCCCTGTCAAGTATTTCTTAAATAGTAATATGGAGGAGATTTATCTACAAAGTTACTATTTAAAAAAATGACATTTTCATTGACAAATGACATTAACATTTTTTACTAGTATTTAGTTATGAAGTAACGCAGAACCTATATTTATAATTATGAAAAAGTATTTTAATATAAAAGTAAGTGTTTTCCTGTTGGTTTTTTCTTTTTTATCTGCCCATGGTTTAGTCCATTTTCATAGCCATCCTGATATAAACCTGTCCGGGAACTGCAGTCAATGTAAACTTATACTTAATGATTTTTCAAAAAATCTTGCTAAACCCAATATTCAGTTCAGTCCTCATGTTATCCATAATATTTGTCAAAGTGATTTAAATATTGCGTGGGGAAAAGTTTTTTATACTGAAGATACCAGGTCAATTCAATCTATCGTATCAATGCTCCAACCCCACATCAATGCACCGCCTATTTTATCTACATAACATATAATGTCTTATCAAAATTATAATTAGTTTTTAACAATTATATTATTAACAAAAATATTTTTAAAGGAGATTTACGTGAAAAAATTATTTATTTTACTACTATTGTTTTCCATAGCAGTATTACCTCTATCTGCTGAAGAGGAAAAGCATAAGTCTGAAGTCAAATTTGTACCGGCAATTGCATTTGTATTGGATATATCCACTGTATACAGGAACTTTGAAAATGAAGAGTTCGGTTCACTGGGAATTCCAGGTTTTATCCATGGCCACGGACATGATGATGACGGGCATGGTCATGCCGGACTGAATGCCAAAAGAGGATTTAACCTGAACTATGGTGAGCTTCAAATAGGCGGAGAAGTTGATAAATATTTTAAGCTCCATGCGGCCTTCCATATATCAACTACCAGTTTTGACATTGAAGAGGCATTCGTAGAAACAAGCTTTCTGCCCTTTGGTTTTGAGATAAAGCTGGGTAAGTTTCTGGGAAGTTTCGGCATACTTAGCAGCAAGGACCCACATAACTGGGACTTTGCAGACCAGGCGCTTGTATACAGTGTTTTCTTTGGAGAGCACGGCATAAATGAACTGGGAGCACAGATACTCTGGAAAGCCCCAATTCACATGAACCTTGTTATTGGCGCTGAAATTCTTGAAGGTAAAAACGAGATGAGTTTTAATACCGAAGAAATCGTAGGGTACAATGATACCATAGAAATCGAAGGAAGCAATGAACCAAATCTCTATGTTGGATTTATTAAATCTTCCATAAAGGTAGACCACTTTGAGTTTTTATATGGCTTCTCCGTTGCCTATGGATGGACCAGGATGAATGCCGGTTTAGATGACGATAATTCATCAGGTGAGGAACGTCATGCAGTTGATGCTAAGACATATATACTGGGAGGAGACCTCACGGTAAAATATCACCTGGGCTCAGAAAAGTATATATCCCTTCAGAATGAACTGATATACAGAAACACCAGGGGTGATGAGCATGCCCTTGATATTGATAATAGTCTCTCAACTGAAAGCTTTTCCAGGAAACAGTGGGGCCTCTATTCCCAGTTAATTGTAAAACCATTGGAGCAGTGGAGATTTGGCCTGCGTTTTGACCTTCTTCAAATGAATGAAATTAAAGTGGGTGGAGTGAAAGAGGATGTTCCGGAAAACCTCTACAAGATTTCGGCAATGTCTGAATTTCATCCAACTCATAATTCAAGGATACGGCTTCAGTATAACTTTGACAGGTCAAAGTATCTTGAAGACACAAGAAAAAGCAACCACGAAGTAATACTTCAGTTTACCATGATAGTGGGCGCTCACGAGGAGCATGGTGAAGAAGAGGATCACGATGATCATGACGAAAAGGATAAGCACTAGAATTTAATTTTTAACTGCCCCCCGAAAGGGGGGCTTTTTATTCGCTTTTCAGTAATTTCTTCCTGCTGTGTTTAATATTAATATTTAATATTGCTCAGAGCAAAATATTGCTCAGAGTATCTATTATCTATAACAAATCATTTAATTTGCTTACAAGGAAAACTTGGCAAATTTTATATTTTTCGTCAGGATAAATAGCATGTTTATGATTAAGATTGAGAGATTGGAATTTTTATTGGATGGAATAATAATTAATAATCAAACTATAAATG